>JANQSX010000084.1 GCA_028279085.1 Bdellovibrionales bacterium | reverse complement strand
TCCAGCTATACGAGACATTTACTCACCCTTGCCTTTGCTTATGTTTGGGATTTTTACAAATAACCCTTAGGCGATTTTTTCTACGAATCACACGGCAGTCTTTACAATTTTTTTTAACAGAGGCTCGCACTTTCATTGGATTATTCCTATAAATTCCTGTTTTATTATCATATTAAATCTGAAATAGTGAAAAAACCACTCCCTACTTCTGACGTACTTTTGTTACATCTGAAGTAATGAAATAATTTAAATAAATCAAGCAATCATTAATAGCTATCACCGAATTTTTTAAATGTCCAGATTTACAACAGAAAAAAGCCCGGAAAAATCGGAAAAAGTGTGAGAAAGGCTGATCTCGTCATTTCTGTAAATGTTCAGTAATTCGCTGACAAAATCACTCCTTTGCTTTCTCTCATCCAGATCAGCTAAAAAGCTCGGACATGCGTTTTGCCACAGAGCTGTCATTCTGTTTTATTCGTCATTCCGGCGCAGGTTCGTCATTCCGGCGCAGGCCGGAATCCGGAAGCCTAGGATAGAAATATTCATTCACTTAATGAGTGTTCTAACCCCCATTTCGACTAGACAACTCGATCCATTAATTTTCTATATTCCACAGGGCTTTTCATACCTAACCCGGAATGAGGAGCCACATGGTTGTAATCTTTAATCCATTCTTTAAATAATTTCATAACAGTTTGGGCATCCTTACAGTCGGATGTATAGACATAATCCTTCTTTATTGTGGCTACAAAGGCCTCTGACATCCCATTGGATTCAGGCGTATAGGGAGCTGTAAAACAGATATAATTACAACATATAAAGAAATGGTCTTTTTCATTTGAAACTCCTTTGTACTGAAAACGGAAACATCTTGCATTTAAATTTGTATGCCGGTTTATTCCGCATTTTTGTTGTAGCTTTATATATTGTAGTGAGGTTTTTTATCAAATCATAAAACAATTCTGTGGAAAATTTTCATATTATTATAAGATTTTTTCACTTTTTTGTTTGATCTGTTCTTAAAGCTTGTGTTCTTAAAGCTTGATCCCTCCTTGTTCCCAAGTGACGACGCCATCACATTTGTCATTGAAAAATGTATTCTCTGATGCTGTTTTTGCATTTTTATGGCTTCCTTTTTTTGTTTGAATGTATTCATCATATTCCGGAGTTTTACTTATAGCACAGTCGTATGCTTTCGGACAGGTGTAATTGCCACTTGTGTCTTTTAAAGCGAGGCAGACCAAACCATGTTTTTTTTTCTCGCCATTTTTGTATGTACATTCCGCTTTTATAGTACGACAAAACATTTGGGTGCAATCTTTGTTACCCAATAACTCCACTTCAGAAACATACTGGCAATTTGTAATTTTTTCTGAATCTATAGTTTCTTTTTCTTCGTTTTTGTTTCCATTGCAACTGTGAAATAAAAAGGGAATGAAGAGTATAATAATATGTTTGGGTATTCCTGTTTTTTTCATCATTCTCAGAAATTTATTATAAGGTGAACTACATTCTATATCATGTTGTTTGTTATAATTGTTCATTGTTTTCTCCTCCAAGAGTGTTAATAAAAATCTCATTTTATATTATCTTACTGGAATGTCAATTGGGGGCCAAAACAGCTTGTATGTAGGGATTTTTTGTAGCAGGTTATGTTTGTAAATTTATTTATAACAGTTTGAAAGGATATAAAAATAAAATGAAAAAAATCTTTTGGAATCCAGTATTTACAGGCTCTTCTCTTCTTGTTTTTTCTATACTGGCTTGTTCTTTTATAGCACCTGATTGGTTCTTTTCTGTTTTGTCCTGGGTTCAAAATATTTTTGTTCTCTATACTTCCTGGCTCTATGTTTTGTTGTTTTTTTTGTTTTTCTGTCTTTGTCTTTACTTGGCTTTGGGGCCTTACGGGAAGGTTTGTTTAGGTAAAACCTCCCAACCAAAATATAGCTATTTTACATGGATGGCTATGCTCTTTAGCGCTGGGATGGGGACGGGGTTGTTATTTTCCGGTGTGTATGAGCCTCTCTATCATTATTTTTATCCACCTGTGGGGGAGGGTAGCACACCTGATTCTCTTCGTTTATCTTTTCAGCTCACTTTTTTACATTGGGGTTTTTCCGGCTGGACTGTTTACACTCTGATGGGTTTGGCTATTGCTTATTTTTCTTTTTACAAGGGTTTGCCTTGGCGGATTTCTTCTATGCTGTACCCGCTTTTAAAAGGAAAGACTCAGGGATTTTTAGGAACGATTATAGATATTTTGTCTGTCACTGTTATTTTATTCGGTGTAGCTACCACTTTGGGCAGGGGATCTATGCAAATCAACTCCGGCTTGAAGGAATTATTTAATATTTCCTATTCTGAGGGAATGCAAAGTCTTATTATTTGTATTATCACGCTTGCTGCTACTTTATCTTTGCTCTCCGGATTGAATAGAGGGATCCGCCGGCTTAGTGAATTAAATATTTGTCTTTGTGTATTACTTCTTTTGTTTACTCTTTTTGCCGGACCCACTTCTTTTTTACTTAATTCTTTTGTGGAGTATTCAGGAGCTTATTTGCAAAATCTTCTGAGTAGCATGACCTGGGTTAACTCCTTGGGTTCGGTGGAATGGCGTTCCCAATGGACCATTCTTTATTTGGCCTGGTGGGTGGCCTGGACTCCTTTTGTGGGCTTGTTTATCGCTCGTATTTCCGAAGGGCGGACTATCCGGCAGTTTGTGCTAGCCTGTTTATTAGTTCCTACTTTACTTTCCTGTTTTTGGTTTGTGGTGTTTGGCGGCACAGCTATTCATTATCATTTAGCCGGAAAGATGAATTTAGAACCTTTGTTGAAAACAGAATACTCTCTGGTGATGTTTGAGTTTTTAAAGCACTTACCTTGGACAGGAATTTTTTCTGTAATAACTTTATTTACTGTAGCGGTGTTTTTTATCACCTCTTCTGACTCCGCCTCTTATGTGGTTCACCATATTTCTTCAAGGTTGGGTAAGGTTTCTTTACTGAGTAAAATTTACTGGGCTTTATTAGAAGGTTTGTTGGCTATGGTGCTTGTGTATTTT
>JANQSX010000013.1 GCA_028279085.1 Bdellovibrionales bacterium | reverse complement strand
CCAGCATTATAGCCTTTAAACCGGAACCACAAACTTTATTAATGGTCATACATTCAGTGGAATTTTTCAGTCCGGCAAACAGGGCGGCTTGACGAGCCGGCGCCTGACCGCAACCGGCTGTTAATACCTGTCCCATGAAACATTCTTTTATATCTTCAAGGGGCACCGTAGTGTTATCTTGCTCTTTTTTTAGTAGATGATTGATAACTTCAGCTCCCAAACGAGGAGCGGGAACAGAGGAAAGAGTCCCCATGAAAGCGCCAATAGGAGTTCTTTTAGCAGATAAAATATAAGCATCCATCCGGTAAACATACTATTACTTTATGAGAAAAAACAGGACAAAAATAGGCACAATGTATATTTTTTAAACAATCATAAAAAAATTACATTCTCTAAAAACCCCTAAAATTCCTTAGAAAGCGGGGTTTTTACTAAAATCACACCCTGGCCTTATTATTGCATCATTAAAGAACCACGGAGGTCTAAAATGTTAATATTAAGTTCCCCGGTAACTAGATTTATTATAGCGTTTTATTCTATTAGTTTGTTGATAATGCTTTACTATACAAAAAAACAAATACAACTGCTATTAGAACATAACTCAACAAAATGGTATTTTGATTTTCATCACGAACAATTATTTTTTATAAGCTAATGATAGTCCCAACTTGTTGTTTTGTATTACATTGAAGTTAGGAATTATTTGAAGTTCAAGAACATACCTAAATTTAAAGACGCCCCATTGAATCTAAAGCCCGTTTCTGCCATTCAGTTAACTCTCCTCTTCTCTTTTTTAAATTCACATAATTACTTTCAAAGTTACCAGCGAGAACTTTATTTGTCAGCAATAGAATATCCACAGAAGATAAAGCTCTCAAACTATCTCCACTTAGTTGATCAATTTGAAGATGCACTTTCTGTATAGGTTTTAGGCTTTCTATGGCCTTTGGATTAAAAGCATAGGAAAACTCTTCCGTCATTTGATCGAACCAAGAATCCCTCACGCTTTCAGGAAAGAGTATTTTTATGTCCTCTCTTGTTAATCCAGTAGAGGTCTTATTATCATTGTGTTCCAACAACTCCCTATGAGAATTCCATAAAAACACAAAACTTATATCCGAAAGAGCACTCATATTTCTTACTATGTACGAACCACCCTCACCCGAACCAACTGGCTTATATCGACTAATCCTTTTTTTTAACAAAACAGTTATTTCACCAGAGGAAAGCTGCCTAAGAATAGTAATATCATCCAGAAAATGCGCTTGTTGATAAGGGTTAATATCATTTATATCAAATAGTTCTCTATATGCTAAAAAAAGAGCTTTTAATTGCGCTGGCTCTAGAGAATCAATTTGACGAGAACGAATAAATTGTTTCACATCGTCTATGCTTGGCTTAATTACACCAATCCATTGTACGAGCCCCTTATTTTTTACACCATCAGACTTTGTTGGAAAAAATATTTGTACAGAGTCTGATCCTTCTTCTAATCCTGAAAAAACCCTTTTGCCGCAATCACTTACAGCATAAGATACTCCTACTGGAAAGATCAAAAAACAGGCAAATAGTAAACCAAACGCTTTCGTTTTCATTATTATTACCACTTGAAAAAAGACTTATAGCTACATCAATTTTTTTCTGTTTTCAAAAGAAAATTTGAAACTATGCGCAAAACCACTAATAGACAATAAAATCACAACCTTTTTAAAGAAGTTGATCTCCCGATAAACCCATTCTGGCTCGGATAATACGGATCACTTCTCCTGCTGTTTCCTCTAAAGCCCTATCTGTAACATTAACCACCGGCCAACGGTGTTTTTCAAATATCTCTCTAGAGTACTCCATTTCTTCTAAAATATGAGCTTTATCCGCATACTCCCGATTAAAATTCCAACCAAATTTTTTTAATCTATTTTTCCTGATTTTAATTAAATTATCTATATCAATAGTAAGACCAATGATCTTTCTATAGTCCACTTGTGCTAGATCCTCAGGCAGAGGTATCCCTAAAACTAAAGGAACATTAGCCACTTTCCAACCTCTAAAACTAAGATAAATAGACAAAGGCGTTTTACTAGTTCGGCTAACACCTATCAATACAATATCCGCATCTTTTAGTTTTTTAACAGATTTTCCATCATCCAATCGCAATGAAAACTCTGTAGCTTCTATTCTTTTAAAATAATCCTCATCCACACTTCTTAAAAGCCCTGGTTTTTTTTCTTCATTACTTTCTAAAATACCATCAAAATTTTTAAACAAAGGACCTAAAATATCAATAGAGTTAATTTTTTTTTGCTGACTAACCTCTTGAATAACTTTCCGCATCTCAGGTAAAACCATTGTATACACCAATAAACTTTTTTTATTGTTCTGCATTTTTTCTAAAACAGACAAAGCTTGTTCTTTTGTACGAACATTCTGATGACGGATAATCTGCACTTGATCTTGTTTGTATTGAACTAAAACAGCCCTTGCTACAGCAGAAGCTGTTTCTCCCGTACCGTCAGACATAATATATAATATAAACTCGGGATTCATTGATTTCTCCCTTACCTTAAAAAAATAACAAATCTATACTCAACCTTAATCTAATATATATTGAATATCTGTATTTGTTAATCCCTTCCATTTTTCCTCTATTTCCTGTTTTTTTACTAACTGTGGAGTAAAAATACGCAAAGTAGGCTGATTAAGAGAATACCATATATCATACGCTTTACTAATCCATTGAGTGTGATAGGGCAGCTCTACAGTCCATAAATTAGGAAGGTACTTGGAACTTTCTATCAGAGTAGGGCAACCTTGAGAAGAATACCATTCAAAAGAATAAAAATGATGTTTTTTTAAAAGGGCTTGTACCTTTTCAGAAGGCTTGCTTAATTTCTTCAACCTGTTTTTTCTCATTTGAAAACAAAGATACCAATCCACTATATGATTCCACGAACTGTATTCAGGTTCACTAAGAATCCAAAGTTGAGCCCCTTGTTTCAAAACTTGAGAACGAGAAAGGAGTTGAGGGTTATTTTTCATTATTTCCCCTTTGACAAAATATCATATCCTTTGAGAGATTTTATCCAACACACCATTGATAAATTGAGTGGAATCTGCAGTTCCATAAGTTTTAGCTATTTCCACAGCTTCATTAATACACACTTTAAAAGGCACTTCCCCCTCGGAATAGAGCATCTCATAAACGGCTATCCTGATAATATTCAAATCAATTAAAGACATTCTTTCCATTTTCCATGATTGACTCGTTTGATTAATTATATCATCAATTTCCATCTGATGTTTCCTTATTCCCTCCAACAGTTTATTAACATAATCTTGTGCCCTCTCACTGAGACTATCATGTTCATTCATTGCCATTTTATAAGATTGTTTGTCTTTATGAAATTCATTTTTATAAAGAAACTTTAATGTTGCTTCACGCGCCTGGCGTTTTTCATTTTTTTTCTGATTCATAATAACACTTACTTTCTAACAAAAATCAAAGATGACTATCCAAACCCAACTGAACTACCAAACCGGATTGAAAGGGGTTTGTTACACGAGCTTTAGCACCCCATTGGAAATAAAGTCTATGAGGAGAAGCCTTAGGGCCAATAATATGTGTAAACAAAAGACGCAACTCCATAGCTGTTCTATCTTTTTTTAAATCAGATGATTTTAGAGAAAAAGATACACCAAGCATGAGATCTACATGAAAAGGACTCAAGTCATGAGTAGCAGGATAGCGTAACCCGGCCAAAGTATGTACTCTATTTGAATCATTTTTATTAAAAAGGGATTCATACTGAACAGAAAAAATAACCGGAATTTTTGTCTGACCCCATTTTTCCCTACGATAATTGAGATAGAGATAAAATGGCCATGCTGTCAGTTCAAAAGGATAAAAAGATTCAACGAGCGTAGCTCCAACACCTATATCCAAAAAATGATGGAGCGGTCGCTTTCGTTCTGCAAAATACTTTCTTGCTTTAGTAAGATAATCTGTTTTAGCCAGCAACACATTTGAAGCATGTAAACTAAAAGGTTTAATGCTCTCTGCACGGACCGGCTTATGAAAAAAAAATAATGAACACATTAAAAAAGA
>JANQSX010000051.1 GCA_028279085.1 Bdellovibrionales bacterium | reverse complement strand
CCGGAGGCTTTTCTTTTCACATCCTGTTTTATCTTTTGGGCTACCAACCGACCGTCTAAAATCCGCATTTTTTATATCTCCCGAACTTCTTATTTATAAAATAAGCTATTTCCTTATTGAAACCTCTGAATTCCTCAAATTCTACCGTATTCCAAACAGGAAGTTTATATATTTTCTTCCTATAAAAAAACTTTCATTGACCAAGACTAAAAAAAAAAATAAATCATTAATAATGAAAAAGAAAGAAAAAACACACATAATAGAGAACAACCAAATGAATACAAGCTCTAAAGAAAAAAGTGGAAAAACCAAAGCAGTAAAAAGAAAATCCGATAAACCGGTTTTATCTAAAAAGGATTTTAGAGAAAATCCTGCTATAGAAAATTTTTACAAAAATATTTATGAATATAATCTCAGAGAAGAAGCTTATAAAACAGCTATTGAGATGTATATCAATTTCCTACTCAAAGAAAACTAAACTCGACAATAAAGCAAATTTGCTAATTCGGAACACAATCATAAATAGATTTTAACACACTCTCATCTACAGCATTTATTAAAGCGTTTTGTAAAGTATTTTGTATTATTGAGTTAATTCTTATTTTATCTGCCTCTGATATATCCGCTTCGTCTTTAAGAACTGTTGCCTTCTCAGGTTGAAGAGCAACACATATTGCCCCAGCTAATAACTTAGCATGTTCTTTACCTGCTGTTGATTTTGCAGTAACAGGTTCAGGTTCTAAACCTTTACATTTACAGGCTATAGCGTATTCACCTGTTTGATTGGAAGAACCATTCCCTTTATCAGCACCACCATTTTCTGTGCTAGAGGAATTATTCTCACAACCACTAAATATAAAAAATAAACACAGTAAAAAAATAAAAGTCTTCATTTCAAGCTCCTTTTTTATTTATTTAAAACATAATACGGTATTTTTTTAATAATTCAACTCTTAACTTCTTATTTTTTTTGGCTTTTTAAAACCTTCAATAACTAATAGAGGTGCCGGACACAATATTCGGATTTCATACATTTTCTTACTCAAAACAGCATTTTTTCGCATTCATTCAGCACAATCAATTTGCAAACAATAAAAAACCACAACAGGTGTTACAGATACAATTCACCGGAAAAAAAAGAAAGGCAGACAAAATGCAAACAACAGCACAAAAAAACAAAGTAAAAAAAAGCAAAAAACAAAAAGGACAAGGACTGATAGAGTATCTCATCTTAGTAGCTCTTATGGGTGTGGCCACTATTGGAGTAATAAGGGTACTCAATCAAACGATCAAAGCCCGCTTTGCCTCTGCTGTATACGCTCTTCAAGGAAAACCCAAAAAAGTCAAAACAGATAGTTTAAAAGAGCAAGATTACAAAAAAAGTGATCTCAGTAATTTTATGAATGGAGCCGCCAGCAAAAATAAATAATTTTTTTAAGATTGGATTCCGGCGAAACCTCGTCATTCCGGACTTGATCCAGAATCCAGAGGATGCTTGTGGCTTTTACTGGATTCTGAATCAAAGCCTGCCCCCGCGCAGGCGGGGGTTCAGAATGACGAGCAAAGTTCAGAATGACATCGTAGTTTATAAGGAAAAAACATACATGAAGCAATCAGGCCAAGCTGTTATAGAAATGATCATTTCACTTCCGCTTATTGCCAGTTGTTTTATTTTAAGCCTTTTGTTTTTTCATGTTCATATACAGCACCTTTGGATGGATCATCAGCTTTATCAAACTCTGATTTGCTTAGCTAAAGGGAAAACAAAGTTAACTTGTGAAACACAGATGAAGAAAAAAATAAAAAGTTTTTTATGGTCAGGACAATTAAAAAACGTGCAGTTTCATCATCCAGAAGAAAAAAAATGGAAAGGCAGTTTTATTTGGAAAACCGGTTTTTGGCGAATTAAATTTATAAAACAAATCAACCTAAAAAGAGGATTGTATTATGAAAAATATTAAACCCGCCAACAGGAAAACAAATCAAAAAGGTTTTATTATTACTTTGCTCTTAGTTGGCCTGCCTCTATTTATTAGCTGTCTTATGATTTTTACTTCCTTGATCTTTTGCATAAGAAATCATGATCTGGCTCAAAGCTTCTGTCTAAAACACACTTTACAAGCTCAGGAACAGATGAAAAAAGCTCTTAAGGATCTAATTCGTTTAAATCCTTTAGCGGATCAATTAAGAAAAACACAAAAATATTTAGAACACTTATATCGAAAAGCCCTAAAGTCCGGTGAACCGATTGCTATCACCACACTAAAAACAAAAATAAAAATAATAAAGTATCAGAGAACCCTCTTGGATAAAAAACAAAAACACATTTTAAAAAGCACTATCCATTATGTTGAACAAGCTTTTTTTTCTTTTAAAAAAGACATAATGAAATTACACCCGGGTTATATACAAAAAGATCACCACCACCCCCTTCCTCTTGCTGTGAAGGCTCGTCCATTAGGAGATTTAGCTCCTTCCTATCATCCTGTAGATAATTTTTCTTTTCATCAATCTCTTTCTTTTTTCTGGAAAATGCCACTGCATTATTTTTTACCAAAGTGGTTAACACGAACTTTTTTTCAAAATCGCCTATCCGCCTATGATTGCTCCACCACTATTAAAAAACACAAACTACAATGGAAAACATTTCTTAATTAACAAAACTTTCCATGTTATTCCGGCGAAAACCGGAATCCAGATTGGAACAAGAACAGTACAATGAAAAAAACAAAAAAAACGGCAAAAGGACAAATGATAATGGAAGCCCTTTGGTTGGCTTTATTTTCCTGCGCTTTTTTAGCTATGCTCTCTCACTTATATGAAAAAGGGCAAAAAGAAATTCAACTGAGTCGTATAGGAAGCAAGCATACTCTCACTTATAAACAAACATATTTCTCCCAGCCAATACGAAAACTAAAAAACAAGTAAACCAAGGAGGAAAATAAAAATGAATTCATTTAAACTAAAAACCTGGCTTAAAGAAAATAAAAAAACCTGGCAGATATGGATAATTCTTCTTTTACTTTCCCTTGTTTTTGCTATCTTACAACATACAGATAAAAAGACTGGCATTATAGATATACACAATATAGATACTTATATCCCGGAAGGTTTTGTACTAGTACCGGTTGAATTAAATAACGGTCCTTCACTAGACGGGCTTTTGGCAAATAAAGGAGTAGTGGATTTGTATACGGGAGACCCATCCCACCAAAAAGCGGAAAAAGCCGCAACGGCTGTAAAAATTATACGCTCACCTCGCAATCCTTCTTATTTTGCTGTTTTAGTCCCGGAAAACAAAGCCCCTTTATTAATAAAGCGATTTCAAGCTTTTCATGCTGTTATTCAAAACCCTGAACAGAAAAAGAAAACAACAATTCAACCGGTAAACAAGAAAAACAAAAGAACTGTTGTTATAGAGCTTGATAATTCTCCACATTTTTGATTTTTTATGAAAGCACACTGAAAGGACTGTCAACAATGAAAAAGCAAAACCGGCAAAAACTCGCTACTCCGGATTGGAGCGCCGTCATTCCGGACTTGATCCGGAATCCAGAAAATAACTATTACTCCTGTAAACTGAAAGCCCTACTAGGGCTTTCACTATTCCGGCGAAGGCCGGAATCCAGAAAAATATTCCTCTACCTTCTTCTTATAGTAAGTTTCGTACTACAATCTCCTCTGACTTATGCCACTTCTTCCACCACTCTTCCCGCCATACTTATTCGCTCGGTTGAAACCACTTCGACAGAATTTTCAGCTTATGCAGAGACAGAACCAGTGAAAACCTACGCTCAACATCAACTGGATAATAAAAGAAAACAACCCCGTCCTGTTAAACTCCAACCTCTTTTAAAACAAGCACAAATGGATTTTGTTTCTTACGATCCAAATCAATCCAAAAAAAGCTTTCAACTGATTGCTGAACAAATACACTCTTTTGATTGGAATACGGAAGAAAGAAAAATTATTTTTTATTCTTTGTTTCGTCTAGCTCAATTAGAAAAAGATTTACAAAAACAAAAGCTTTTATTACAGGAAGCTCTTGTATTTGAAATGGATCTTAAGCTAGATCTTCAGCTTTTTCCCCCTCCATTAGTGGAGCTATATTTTCAGCAAAAAAAAGCGGCAGTCTTCGTATCACTCCATCTAAAAAAAATATTCCCTCAACACGAAATGATTCTAATTAACGGAAAGTTTTATTCAAACCAACAAAAAGTAAAATTACCTTATGGAATATACCGTACAAGTGCTTTTAGTTCCTCTCATGCAAGCTGGAATCAGACTTTATCATTGTCTCAATTGATTTCAAAAAAAATCAACACTTCCGCTTTGGTCAGAGGTTCTTGTCGGAAACCAACTTTCAACTTATCAAACAAAAACCCAATTCGTATTTTATTCCCTAATTTTTGTGTGTGGAATTCTTTACAGCATTCGTTGGTAAAAACAGGAGATAATATTGTACCCACAGATATTACTATGGCAGAGGATTTAAAAGAGTCGGAACAAAAACCCGAATGGATGGAAGAAGAATGGATCTGGATAGGGGCGGCTTTAATTGTAGGAGCGGGTGCTATTTTCCTACTAGGTGGAGACAAAAATACCACACAAAAAGAAAAGAAGAAAAAACCTACAATAAAAATAGGCTTTTAAGAAATATCCAATGCTACCAAAAACTTGTCATTCCGGCGAAGCCTCGTCATTCCGGCAAAGGCCGGAATCCAGCAAACTGAAAGCCATTTTGATGGCTTTCACTATTCCGGCGAAAACCGGAATCCAGGAGTTGTGTGCTTAAGAATTAATAATAACCTCTTACACCATCAGTAGTACCTCCGGTCGTACCGGTTGTGCCAGTCGTACCGGTTGTGCCAGTCGTACCGGTTGTGCCAGTCGTACCGGTTGTACCAGTCGTGCCGGTTGTGCCGGTTGTACCAGTCGTGCCGG
>JANQSX010000046.1 GCA_028279085.1 Bdellovibrionales bacterium | reverse complement strand
GTGCCCTCATTTTAGAAACTTTAAATGTTAGAAACTATATAGTGCATCGTCGATTGATGAATGCTTGCTTAGCTCGGATAGGAAAAGATCCTGTGATCTGTTATCAGGTTTTAAAAAGTCTTGGGCATTTGAAGGTTAATGATAAACTAATTATTGATAAAATGGTGGAATTTTTAGCAATACCACACTACGGGTTGGTTTATTATGCTCTTTATGGATTGGCTTATTCCGGTGTGCAGGACTGTAGTGTGCATCTGGCTATGACACAGCATATTCGTCATCCTGATAAGTGGGTTCATCTTCAGGCTATTCGTTCTTTAGGATTACTAAAATCACAGTGTTCACAAGTCAATGCACAGATGCTAAACTTTGTCGCATCTGTTCAGGATGAACAACTGATCTATGAAAGCCTTGTATCTTTGTATCATATGAACCCTGATGTTCAGTCCCTTCGTCAAGTCATAGTGAAACGAAAATTCCATGAACATTCTAATCAAAAAATTAAAGATATAGCTCTTTCTTTTTAATTAATCTACCGGTTCTTTTTTGACAACTTTTTCCAGATCCATATCAAAAAACTGCTGATCACTCATCCAATTGATTATGTCATGGACCCAATGTGTATCAACTCTTGCTTCTCTATCTTTCGGTTCTTTATAAGGGGAGTGAACTCCAGGTAAATCACCTGTCAGGTGAAACATTTTTGGTGTATCAAATCCTGCTCTTAAATTTCTGGCAAATTCAATATTTTTGAGAAACAGATTTTCATATTTCCCTCTAGTATCCCGACAATCCTTATTGGTTCTTATAGGTTCTTTGGTTTCTGAAACATCACAGCTTAGATTGCTTAAAAATCTCTTATATTCTTTTGTGCCTCTCAGACTGATAGTAAAGGGTTTGTTTCGATGACTGCTGGGATCTATTGTAATTCCGTTGATGGCATAATTGGGATAGATGTAGTAATAGACTTCATCAATATAGCTGATTTCCTCTTTACCTTGTGTACAGAGCAAGATACCCATTTTCTCATAAATAGATCGAAGAACCTTGTTTTTTTCCGCCCAGATATGAGCATATTTATCTGTGTGTGATTCAAAAGCGCTAAATCGGGGGCGAATAACCAGACATTCATGATAGTTTTTTAAGCCGACTCTAACAGGAGTACGTTCAGAAATAAGCTCTACTGTTTCCACCACTTGAACACTAAGCCATCTTCTTTTTCCTGTACCTTCATACATACGGTAGGTATAACCTCCTAATATTCCGCTCCAAGCGAGAGCAGTAGCGGACACTACGGGAGTGAAGATGCGACTTCTTCGTGATAATGCCGTTTTTAATTGTGCAGGCAATTGAGGCAGCCTTCCTCTTGTTATGAATTTAGCTATTGAGGCAAAACCTCTAAATAAAATGGGTATGGCGCCGCCAACAATGCCGAAGGCCAGAAAGGGCAGAGTTAGAAACATTAAGTCAGAACGTATACTAAAATCTTGATTGGCTCCCTGGTCTCTTTGTGTATTCATTAAGAAAGCTTCACTGATGCTTAAAGTAGTAGTTTCTCCTCCCGTTCCGTTTGCCGATCCGTATTTTACTCTATCATCTACTTTTCCTACGATAATCTTTTTTTCAAGACCGAAAAAGTGAGAGGGGTTCATAATGCATTTTCTAAAAGGATGGTTGTCATCCCCATAACGAAGTGTATGTAGGGATAATCCTGTTCTTCGGTTTTTTGTAGCTTCTATAGCTTCATCTAAGTAATCTTGTGCATTAAAGGTATTTTGAACCGTATCCGGGTCTGTATCAACCCATGATGGTGTTGTATTAGTGAGAGGTGTTCTATTAGAAATGCTTTGGAATTTGTTATATAATTCTTGATTAAAAGAAGAATCAAATCCATATCCCTCTTCATTGTTCACCCATTTATGGAGATCATCTATATTACCTTTTATCCTTTGATTTGATAAATATTCATCATAATCTTTTTTCACCTCTTCCAAGCCAGCCTGAAAATTTTGCATAAGAATATTGTCACGCTCGTGAGGCATTGAGGTAATTCCTTTTAATTTGTAATAGAAAGATTGCTTTACAAATTGTCTTACACCACCTAATAATAAATCTTTATTAGTGTATTTATTGGAAAAAAAGTTCTCAAACCAGAAACCGCAAAGAGCATGTAAGAAAGCACCTGTTTTTTTGTCTCTAATAGTGTCTTCATTAATATTTGATAGTATGATATTTTCCAGATCGTCTGCATTTAATAAAGGCAATTCCGGTGTGTTTTTTATTTTGTTTGCGACAACTTGAGAATTCCGATGTTCTTTTTGGAAAGCTTCTTCCATTGGCTTTTCAGGTTGTTCTTCTTGGGTGTCTGCTTCTTTTTGAGATGAGAGAACAGGGTATCTGTTAAGTTGCTGATCTAATTCACGGACTTCTTTGATATTTTCATTGATTAAGTTAATTTGCCTGTTTAGATCATCCACAAAAGATTGTTGAGCATCTCCAGCAGAAGGAAAACGGCCGCAACTTTTATCAGTTAAAGAAAGACCTGATTTTATATTCATTGTGCAAAGAGTGTGTGTGGAAACAAATTGATTGATATGTTTTTGAGACATATCTTCGTTTGCTTTATCTACAGCACATCTTTCATTATCGTTTTGTTCAGTGGAATACTCTTGTTCTCCCATTTGAACCTTTTGACAGTAGTCACGATCTTGCGGTGTATCCGTTGGTGGTTCATCTATATCTGTTGGTGATTCAGTATTGACAGATAGTACAGCATCAGCTTCCGCATCAGTAAGTTTTTCTAATTGTGGTGCCAAGGTTGTTGGATCGGGAGTTGTAGTATGAGGAGCGCCGTTAGCAGCGTCTATTTCTGCTTGTGTGCGTGCTATTACATCCGTGATTATTTGTTTATCTATAGCATCCGGAGTATTTACAAGAGCTTTTCCAGCCTCTGCTACATAAGCTCTTTTAGCATCAAGGACTTCTGAATGTATCCTAGACTGTAGGGTATCTTGATTCCGTGCCACTCTATCCGGTGTGGATAATGTTGTATGTATTTGTTCTGCATCTGATAATTTTACTGTACTGTTTTCTGAAGAAGGGTCATTTTGTAAAGCTGCTTTTATATCTTCATCTAATAAGTTTTCATATATGTTTTGTAGATCATCAAAAGTAATATCCATTTCATGTGTAATATTCCAATTAGCCCATAAAGATGGAATAAAAGGTGTTTTGTATGTATAGAAAATCATATCATAGTCTCGATCAGGATCAGCCGGTTTGATTGTTTTAATGGTTTCTTTCCAATCAAAGGCGGTTTCATAAGTATCGTCGTATTCCGATTCTTTCATTGTGCATTCTGTATCTCTATTTTTACAAACTACAGTTTTAGGATCAGCAGGTATAACTCTAAAAACCAGGATATTTTTGGAATTAGCAAAAAGTAAATGTTCTCTTTTTATAAGGGTTAAAACATCTGTTTTCACCATTCCTTCACGAATAACAACCGGTAGATTTGTAGGTGGAATTAAAAAATCTTCTTTACTAGGAGCTTTTACGCAATTTTGTTGGTTAGTGGGACAATATAAGGAAGTTGTGCCGGCTTTTTGTTCATTTGCATTATTATACATTGAAAATGTTTCTCGGGATTGAACCATAGATTGTTCGCCACTTACTCTTTCCTGATTGTTTTTTAGAACGGCCATTTGAAATACATATACACCATCTCTGAGAGGACCTTTATTTTGTTGCCCGATAGCTATATCGTCATGGCGAACCACACGGGGAGATAGTTTGAAACGTAAGTTGTAATACAACTCTCTATTTAAAGAATCATCAATTAAATGGGTTGGATATTTATTAATAGATCTAAATAAATGAATTTGAGCTGTTGGTTTCTTTACATCTTTTGAACTGTTGAATTTGTCATAGAAATAATCATTAGGAATAAAGGGTTTTCTTAATATACTTATTAGTGTGTTTTTGAAAGCGTTAAAAATACTCCCCCAGTTAGTTGCTTTTGTTTCTTTTGTAGAAGTGTCTTCAGGAGTATCTTCAGTTGTTTTTTTAGATGGATCATGACAAAATATTTTATGAATAGTTTTTAATTGTTTTTCGTCTATATTTGTAATGTTTGTTTCCTTTTTCAAAAGGTTGGACACTATTGTTTTATCTTCTTCTTTAAGACAAGTGGTTCTGATCTTTGTCGGGTGATTCACTTCATAACCATGGGTAAACCCATAATCCCAAGGGTTGATAGCCACTATTTTTTCCAGTTTTAATTCCTCTGTCTTTGTTCTAAAAATGATAATTTTCAAAAAATATCTTTGCCGCTGATACCAGTTTTGTTTGGTGGATATATTAAAACTGATATTACCGTTAAGTTCGGTAGAGATGTTTTTAACTAATGTTGTTTCTCCGGTAGTGAGATCAATCACTTCAATATCAATTTCATGTCGGCTGATTTTAGTCCCGTGTAAGGGATCATAAATGGAAGTTTCAACAATGGTGCTGATTTCCCTGGAAAGCCAATTTTCTCTTTCCATTTGGAAGAAACGAAGGTTCATTTTTTCAGCAGTCCATCCTGCCGGACCAAAATCGGTTCGCAGTGATCCATCTGCTAATTTTGCTGTTTTGTCTGATATACATTGTATGAGAATATTACCTTTATTATTCCTATTGGGATTAATCTTTTCAAAACACTCATTGGGATGATTATAAATATGATTCGATTCGTCTGATGTATTATTAGAGTTACTTGATCTTCCCAGATATTGTTTAGAAGACAAGATAGCATTTAGATTTAAAATGTGTTTGTTATTTAACACCACTTTTTTATATGATGATCCGATTTTATAAATACCTTCAAAGGAATTAACCCTTTTAGCGGTTTCCCCTATAGGGGTTACTTTTAAATAAAGCGCCACTGCCCTGGGATTATAATTTTCAAAAGGGACTTTCCAATCAAAAGGATAACTTTCTAATTTATCATTTTTGAAGAATGTTTTAATTCCGGAGATATTATTTTTATTCATTTTTATGTATTCTGTTCTTATGGTGTTACCATTATCTATGCTATTAATTTCAATTAATAAATGGGGTTCAATTTTAAAATCTCCAGCCTGTATTTTGTTATTCCTGCTTTTTCGATTTTCATGAATATCTTCTATAATGTATCTTAATTCCGCTTCTATTGTGTTTCCCTTTAGAACTCTTTTTTCAGATTGGGCTATGGAGCTATCCATGTTCAAGGTAAGGCTATCTATAATAATATCCACTGTATGGTCTTTTTCTTCTTTCTTTTTTCTTTTTAGAAAATCCAATCCGTCTTCTTTTATCACTCTATCTATTAAAAGACTGTTGTCTTTACTATATATGCTCCTGTAGTCGGCCACTTGGTTGTTTCTATGTTGCTCCAATTGAAGCCAGGGATTAACAGCGATGGGTATTGTACACATCCCAGGATGGGAGTTTGAGAGTCCTTTAATGTGGCGGGTGATTTTAATCCATTGGGATCGGTCGTTGTAAGCGTAATCATATTCTTCTGTCCAGTAAATACAGCCGTCATCAACGGAATTCATTTTGATCACTTTATTTTTTTTGTTATCCAAGTTAGTAGATTCAGGGATTTCCTTTTCTGGTACACTCAATTTTGCTTTATCATTACTCAGTCCAAAACTAAAACCAGGTAACTTTTCTATTCTTCCCCTTGAGCGAATACAAGCTTTCAAATCCAATGTGAACTTTTCGGGTAAAACAGTTTCATCAGAAAAGGAGAGTGTGCCTGTTACTTGTTCTACTTGAAATCTTCCTTGGCAACCTTCGCCGATAGAATATTCTTCTTCATCTCTAGAGAGACAGCCGGAAGTTATTGTAAATATAAACAATAAAGATAAAAAAATATTAAATATTGACATAATTAGTCCTCAAAAATAAGAAATAATAAAATTCTTCCGGATTGATTCCTTTTTTTACTACTTCTTCAGTTTTTAAATAACGAAAACCAACTTCTAGATTTCTATTGTAAAAATTCACAATCAGCTCTCCTACATATCCCGTTCTATTACTGTGGCCATATCTTTCACTATTGTAATGACCTACGGAAGCATTGGCTTGATTGGTTAAATATTCAAGAGTGGGTGTGATTCGGATATTTTCTGTTACATCAAATGGTAATTGTATACTGTATAATTCACCTTCGTTGAAGCGATCTCCTGCCTCCATTTCTCTTATATTATTTATATAGTGTATTTTGAGTTTAAGACCCAGGTTAGAGAAAATCTGAAAAGAAGGTTCTATACCTATATGAAAACCTGTGTAGCGGTATTTAAAAATAGTAGCTGGTGCACCAATTATACTGTTTCCGTAAAACCAGCTTTTAGCGGCAATATCACTAGTAAGAGGATTATAGTGAAAAAAAGTACCTTTGAAATTAATTTTGTAAAAACTTTTAGGATCATAATCCCAGAAAAATGATTTTGTAATAAGCAAAGGTGTTTCTGCAAGTTCTTGAGTATAGATGGAATGGCTATCTGAGAAAGTAGTCGGGATAGCTTGCTGAAAAATTAAGGAAAGATGGTGTTCTTCTCCTTTAAACAATTCAACATTTTCTAATAAGGAAGGAAAGGGGATTTCAGCTAATAATAAAGGAGCGTCTAGAAACCGTTGATTAATAACACCAGCGCGGATATTAAGCCAGTTGGTAGCTTTATAGGAAAGAAAAATTTCCCTTTGACTAATTCCTCCTGTTTCTCCTAACCTTTGATAAATTTTTTGAATGGAGCCAGTACCTGTTAATAGTTCAAACTCCGCTTGTGCAGCAAAAAAGTCTGTAAAGCGAGTCACAATTTTTGCATTTACTCTTGTACGGATGATTTCCGTAAAGTCCTTATGAGATTTTAGTAAAAAACCCTCTAAACCAAACTTCCATGAGCCTTCAAAAATATTGGATTGAGCACCTATGACTTCACTTCTTTTTTCTTGAGTTTCAGGATCATGCAACCACATGAGGGAAGAGTTAGTATCTGTAGGACTGGTACTAAACAATGTGGAATTAAATATGTCTATTAATTTTGAATTGGATTTTTTTTTATCCGTTTTATTTGGATCGGCATTATCTGACTGGGTTTTAATAATTTGATTGTTTTTAGAGTTTTGGGAATTTTTTATTTGAGAGGGATTTTGATTTTCAGGAATACTATGAGCAAAGGGTATGAGCAACGCAAAAGTCAGAAAGCAAATAACTTTCTGCGTGTTTTTCCATATTTTTTTGTTGCAAAATATGCGCATACACATTTCCCTTTGCGACGTTAGAAGTTGAATAGTTAAAAACAAAATTACACTGTATTTGTTTAATCAATTTTTTTACCTGCTGTACTGTTAAAGGAGATTAATAATTAAAAAAGACTCTCCTGATTTACAGTTGCGCTCATATTAAATTATTTTCTAGAAAAAACAAAATATTTTTGTGTTATTTTTATGTTAATCAGTTTAAAGTATGGAAAAAATTCATATTTGTATAAAAATATTACATTTTCTTAACAAACTTTGTTCAAATTTTTTATATTATTTTTTTATTTATGTAGTTTTATTAAATTTTCACTTTATGTCGTTATTTCATTAATAAAAAAATAGTTATGACGCGTTTTGCTCTTCATTTGTGTTTTTTTACTAAGATACTGGACTATATCTAATTTTAAATGATATAATTTAAGATCTGCTTATTGTATTAAGACCTTTCGTTTTTCAACAACTTACTTATTAATATATAATGTTAAAAAATCTTAATTCTCTTGTTTCTCTTTGTAAAAGACGTGGATATATTTTTCCCAGCAGTGAAATTTATGGTGGTTTAAGTGCTTGTTGGGATTATGGTCCTTTAGGTGTGCAATTTAAAATGAATGTTAGACAGCACTGGTGGAAAGAAATGATTCATCGTTCAGATGTTGTGGGATTGGATTCTTCTATATTAATGCACCCCTCTGTGTGGAAAGCCTCCGGTCATGTAGATGGTTTTTCCGATCCTTTAGTGGATTGTAAAGAATGTCGTTTTCGTTTTCGTATGGAAAAAGAAATCAATTCCTGCCCTAAATGTGGTTCTAAAAATCTGACAGAACCTAGAGATTTTAATTTAATGTTTAAAACTCATGCCGGTCCGGTGGAAGAAGAAGCTTCTTTAGTTTATCTGCGTCCTGAAACGGCTCAAGGAATTTATGTTAATTTTTTAAATGTGCAAACTAGTATGAGAAAAAAGATTCCATTCGGAGTGGCTCAAATTGGAAAAGCTTTTAGAAATGAGATCACACTTGGTCATTTTATTTTCCGTTGTCGGGAGTTTGAACAAATGGAAATGCAGTATTTTGTGTCAAAGGAAAGCGCGGATAAGTATTTTGAATACTGGATGGAGGAAAGAAAGAATTTTTTGCAGAAAATCGGACTTCCCGGGACATCCCTTCGTCCTCATGAACACGATAAAGATGAATTAGCTCATTACGCACATAAAGCGGTGGATTGGGAATTTCTTTTTCCTATAGGTTGGAAAGAACTGGAAGGTATTCATAATCGTGGTGATTTTGATCTTACGCAACACCAAAAGTTCAGTGGTAAAAAAATGAATTATTTTGATTCGGAAACAAACAGTTCTTATATTCCCTGGATAATTGAAACTTCTATCGGTTTGGATCGTCTTATTTTAGCTTTGCTATGCTCTGCATATAAAGAGGAAACAATAGGAAATAATGAGAGTAGAGTGTTGTTACGGCTAAACCCGCAAATAGCTCCTGTGCAATTAGCTGTTCTTCCTTTAAGTAAAAAAGAGCCATTAAAAGATTTATCGTATAAAATCAGTGCTGTTTTGAGAAAAAAATGGCGGGTGGAGTATGATGAAACGGGTAGTATTGGAAAGAGATATAGGCGACAGGACGAAATAGGAACGCCTTTTTGTGTTACCATTGATTTTGATTCTTTAACAGATAATAAAGTCACTGTTCGTCATCGTGATACAATGAAGCAAGATCGTCTGGCTATAGATCAATTACAGGATTATCTCAATGGAACCAATCTTTTTTGATGTAAATTTTTACAATTTTCAAGCAAAAAAGATATAAATTTGACCGATTATTAAAAAAAATATACACAATATAAACTTAGTGGGAGAAAATGTTTTCTTCCGTGTGTATCTATTTCTTAAATATGGCTAACAATGGAACAATAAATGAAAGAGACAGTCGCTACATCAAATAAAAATCTATATTATTTTTTCCCTCAACAAGTGGATGGTTCAGCTGGATTGCGAGATGTTTTAGGCAGTAAAGGGGCGCATTTGGCTGAAATGACTTCCTTGGGTTTTCCTATTCCTCCTGGGTTCACTATTTCTGCGGATATGTGTCGTGTTTTTTACAAAAATGATCGAAATCTTCCTGATTTTTTAAAAAAAGAAATCAGCGAAGCTATGAAACGATTGGGACAGGAAATGAAATGCCGATTTGGGGATAGTAATAATCCTCTCTTAATCAGTGTTCGTTCCGGTGCCCGTGTGAGTATGCCCGGGATGATGGATAGCATACTCAATCTGGGACTCAATGATGAAGCTATAAAAGCTCTGGCTATGCAAAGTAATGATGAATGGTTTGCCTGGGATTGCTATCGTCGTTTTATACAAATGTATGCAGATGTAGTGCTTTCTGTAGATTCTTCTCTATTGGTATTTTTTCTAGAAGATCTAAAGCGTTTGAAGAATTATAAAAAAGATACAGAACTGACTGTTGAAGATTTAAAGAAACTGGTTAATTGTTTTAAAGAACAGGTGCTGCAAGCCACCGGTAAGCATTTCCCTCAAGATCCGGAAGAACAACTTTATTCAGCTATTTCAGCCGTGTTTGACAGCTGGAATAATTCTCGTGCCATATCTTATCGTGAATTAAATAATTATCGTCATGATTGGGGAACAGCAGTTAATGTGCAGGCTATGGTATTTGGCAATAAAGGGGAGGATTGTGCTACTGGTGTGGCTTTTACC
Source organism: Bdellovibrionales bacterium (assembly GCA_028279085.1). GTDB lineage: Bacteria > Bdellovibrionota > Bdellovibrionia > Bdellovibrionales > UBA1609 > JANQSP01. Next base: position 161 of record JANQSX010000046.1, on the reverse strand, counting down.
CGTAATCCTTCCAATGGGGAAAAACATCTGGTCGGTGAATTTTTAATAAATGCTCAGGGTGAAGATGTTGTGGCGGGAGTGAGAACTCCTTTTCCTGTTACTAAAGCTATGGCTAATGGAAAGGGCCATTTAACTTTGGAGGAGAAGTTTCCTTCTGTATT
>JANQSX010000039.1 GCA_028279085.1 Bdellovibrionales bacterium | reverse complement strand
AAAAATAAAAACGGTTGGACTGCTTTGCACGAAGCAAGCGCTGGAGGGCATTTGGAAGTGGTTAAACTCCTATTGGATAAGGGAGCTAAGTCTGATGTTGAAGGTAAAGATGGTGAGACAGTTTTGCACTTAGCAAGCGCGGGAGGGCACTTGGAAGTGGTCAAACTCCTATTGAATAAGGGAGTTGAATCTAATGTTAAAGGTAAAAATGGTTACACAGCTTTGCACGCGGCAAGCATGGGAGGGCATTCGGAAGTGATCAAACTCCTATTGAAGAAAGAAACTAAATCTGATGTTAAAGGTAAAGCTGGCTGGGCTGCTTTGTACTTAGCAAGCTTTAAAGGGCATTCGAAAGTGGTCAAACTCCTATTAAATAAAGGAGTTAAACCTAATATTAAAGGTAAAGATGGTGAGACAGTTTTGCACTTAGCGAGTTCGAAAGGGCATTTGGAAGTGGTCAAACTTCTAATAGAAAAAGGAGCGTATATAAATATAAAAAACAATAAAGGTGACACTCCTTTAGATATTGCAAAGAAAAAACAAAACAAAAAAATTATAAAGATGCTTACAAATAAATAACTATATGATGAACTTTTTTAATTTAAAATTAAAGCCATTCGATAGTGCCGGGAGGCTTAGAGGTAATATCATAGACAACACGATTCACTCCCTGCACTTCATTGGTAATGCGATCAGAAACCTTATGTAAAAAATCAGAAGGAAAAGTAAACCAATCCGCTGTCATACCGTCAGTGGAAGTAATAGCCCTTAACACAATCACTTCATCATAAGTACGCTGATCTCCCTGAACACCTACGGATTTTACCGGCAATAAAACAGCAAAAGCCTGCCATATTTGATCATATAATTCATATTTTTTTAATTCTTCCATGAAAATAGCATCCGCTTCACGTAGTTTTTGCACACGTTCTTTAGTAATATCTGCACAAATTCTCACAGCTAATCCAGGACCTGGAAAAGGATGGCGATTTAAAAATTCATTTGAAATATTTAGTTTTTTTCCTATAACACGCACTTCATCTTTAAATAAAAATCGAAGAGGCTCCACCAATTTAAAAGGCATATCCTTTGGCAGTCCACCTACATTATGATGCGATTTAATAGTAGCACTGGGGCCTTTAAAAGAAAGACTCTCAATAACATCAGGATAAAGAGTTCCCTGTGCCAGATACTGTATTTCAGGATGTTGAATTTTATACTCTTTAAACATATCAATAAAAAGACCGCCAATAATTTTTCTTTTTTTCTCCGGATCCTCTACGCCCTTTAAAGTTTTTAAAAATCGATCTTCCGCCGATATTCCCTTCACATTTAAACCCACCTTTTTATACGCAAACAGAACCTCTTGAAACTCTCCTTTTCTCAATAAACCTGTATCCACAAACACACAATGAATATTCTTAGTTCCTAGTACTTTCGTAAGAAGACTAGCCATTACAGTGGAATCCACTCCCCCACTCAAAGCACAAAGTAAATGTTCGGAACCGGTGAGTTGTTCTTTAATTTGAGATTCCAAAAGGGAAAGCATGGACTCTTCCGTCCAGTCTCCTGTTTTGATTCCACAAACTGTTTCCGCAAAATAAGAAAAAATTCCTTTACCTTTTTCCGTATGAGACACTTCCGGATGAAATTGCAAGGCTAAAATATTTTCTGATTGTAATACGGCTGGTACTTTTCTATCTGTTTCCGCCAAAATAGAAAAACCTTTTGGCACTTCAGAAACAAAATCCCCGTGACTCATCCATACTTTTTGACTTTTTATATTTTCAAATAATGATGTTTTCCAATGAATCTGACTGTTCCCATAAGTGCGGCGACTTGAAGAAGTAATCTTGCCACCCCATTGATGACAAATCATTTGCAAACCATAACAAATACCCATAAGAGGAGCTATATTTAAAAGTTCCTTCAGATCACGGTGAGGAGAATCAGAAGACAAAACTGAAGCAGGGCCGCCACTTAAAATGATACCAGCAGGCTTAAGTTTTTTAATCCGCTCCAAAGAAAAATCAAAAGGCTCCACCTGAGAATAAAAACCCATTTCTCGAAAACAGCGGGCAACAAGCCAGGTGTACTGTGAACCAAAATCCAAAATCAAAAAACCCGCAGGGCGGGTTTGTGTACTACAACTGCTATTATTCATAACTTGCCTACTTCATTAAACCGGCCTCAAATAAAAACCTACTCTAGTCTATAGTTGGGGGCTTCTTTGGTGATACTGACATCATGTATATGCGACTCGGAAAGACTTTGAGAACTCACTTTAATAAAATTTGCTTTTTTCTGAAAATCAATGATATTTTTAGCTCCTATATAACCCATACCTGCTTTTAATCCCCCTATCATCTGATGCAAAATTCCACTAGCGGAACCCCGATAAGGCACACGTCCTTCCACTCCCTCCGGCACCATCTTATCAGACATAAAAGTATTCTCCTGACGATAACGATCTTTAGAGCCTTTTTTCATCGCTTCTAAACTTCCCATACCTCTATAAGCCTTATAAGTTCGGCCACGATATAAAACAATTTCCCCGGGGCTTTCATCTGAACCGGCTAACATATTACCCACCATAATGGCTTGCGCCCCTAAAGCCACTGCTTTAGTTAAATCACCGGAGTGTTTTATCCCTCCATCAGCCACTATAGATTTATTTTTTTTCCTTAGTGCATTTGCACATTCCAAAATAGCACTCACTTGAGGTACCCCCACACCGGACACCACTCTGGTTGTGCATATACTACCTGGACCCATGCCCACTTTAATAATGTCCGCCCCTGCTTCCGCTAAAGCCAAAGCTCCTTCTTTGGTAGCTACATTACCCACCATCAATACTGTATCGGGATATTTTACCTTTAAAAAGGAAAGCATATCTATTACATTTTTAGAAAAACCATGAGCCGTATCCACACATAAAAGATCGACTTCCGCACGCATTAAATGTTCCGCTCTTTTTTGTTCTTCTTGTCCGGTTCCCACTGCCGCACCCACAAATAAACGACCATGCTGATCCTTAGTAGCATCCGGAAAGGCTATCGCTTTTTCAATATCCTTAATAGTAATCAACCCCTTAAGCACACCTTGCGCATCCATAACCGGTAATTTTTCAATACGATGTTTATGCAAAATCTCCTTTGCCTGCTCCAGAGTAACCCCCTCTTTAGCTGTAATAAGTTTTTCCCTCGGAGTCATAATAGAAGATACCGGTTGATCCAATTTAGTTTCAAAACGCAAATCCCTATTAGTCAAAATACCTTCTAACCTGGAAGTCTTCTTGGACGGATCGTATTTTGTAATAGGCACCCCACTAATAGAATGCTTTCTCATTAATTCCAAAGCTTTATAAATAGGTGTTTCAGGAGGCAAAGTGATAGGATCTAAAATCATCCCACTTTCATATTTTTTTACTTTTTGAACTTCATAACACTGACTCTTAATACTCATGTTTTTGTGAATAACCCCAAAACCACCATGTTGAGCCATGACCTGTGCCATTTTATGTTCTGTTACCGTATCCATAGCCGCAGAAATAATGGGAGTATTCAACACAAGGTCTTTGGTTAAATGCACTTTTGTAGAAATATGAGCAGGCAGAGTTTCAGAATATCCTGGA
>JANQSX010000033.1 GCA_028279085.1 Bdellovibrionales bacterium | reverse complement strand
TATCTATTTTTGATAATTTCTTCTTTCATAGATCGTAAATTAGCTACTAGGGTTGATTTATCACATTTTCTAATTCTTTATAAATAGTCATATCTTCTGTTATTAGTGGAGATAAAATATCTCTCATAAAAGCCTTATGATTACTACCAGCTTGAGTGAGGTTAAGTATTTTCTTTACTTCATTGTAAATTTGTCCAGCAAAAGGTTTTAGGTCATCATTGTTATTTATGATACCTTTTTTCGTACTAAGCAATTGATCGATTTTATTTTCTTGATTTTCTTTTTTACAGAGAGCTACTAAAACTTCATCATCAAGAAGGTAGCTTTCAATATTCCGACGACTTAAAGTGATGATACCTTTATTTCTATTCGTTTCAACTTCTTGAGGGGTATTATCATCTTGATCTACAAGACGAGCGATTTGTCCCCCTTTTGTTATAACACCTATAACTGGGATTATATTTTGTGTGCTATTTTCTATGTCTTCACATCCCCCTATAGAAATAAAAAGTGTATCAGGATATTTTTTTTCAAAAATTGTATTGTAACACTTAGCATCGAAACCTTTATCAGCTTCGGTGGGATTTCCTTCCATAGCATAATATTGAATTAGTTCATTAAAAGGACGATTGTCCTTTCTAGATATATTTAAAAGTTTTTGCCTCACAGAAGCTGGAACATTCTTAATTTGTTTCCTTATCATATTATACTTTCTATATAAGGTCTCATAACATTTTCAACACGGCAGATTTTTGCATATTTAATTAATTTTGCGGGACTAAAATTTTTTCTTTCTTTGTAGGAAGCCAAAGCTTCCAAAACAACATTCATACCAATTTTATTTCTAAACTTAAAGCAGTCTGCTATTGTCTTTTCAGGACTATATATTTTTACAGGAATTTTATCAAAGATATGTTTTTCAATGCCTGAAGTAAAACTCTGACCCGAAAACTGGTGAATAGTAACAGGAGGATAATCTATTCTTGGTCTGGAAGCATTTCGTTTAATAGCTACCCAAACTTTATGAGGGACTTGTGTCGTTAAATTGTGAAAAGCCAAAGCAGAAATTAAACAAATCACCCCATCTGAAACTCTTAAAGCCACTGTTACAAAATCAGGATTAACAATCTTATTTTGCTTCAATTTATATAATCCATAAGAAATTTGTTTCAAAGTTCCGTTGTCTCGCAAACTGTATAAAGTTCGCGGATGAATATGCTTTTTAATAGCTTCGTTTGTACGTATAATTCCTTTATTGGCCTTTATAATACGAACAGCATTTTTTTCTTTAGATATATTCATGGATAAATTTCTCCTCATTTATTTATATCTGAGTATAATTTTATCCATATTTGGAATAAAATCAAGAGTAAATATGTAAAATCGTCAAAAAAGCAGGAAAATTTATACTTTTATTTATAACATCAGAAGTAGAAATCATATTTATTTAAGATCGTTGTGTAATTTACCCAATTATTGAGGTAATTAAGATGAATCATTTTATCGAAGCTGGTAAATAAGAGATTTAATTACTTCAACTTAAAAAACAGTCTATTTTTTTAAACCTCTACAAACTGTATTCATGAAAAGTTCGTCCAGATCATCCATTGTGAATTCAGGTTTTGGTGTTATTCTTGCAATTTCACTAAAGTGATCAAGCTTTCTTTCTATATATTTATTGAGGTCATCTATCCTCGGAGCTTTGTCTAATTCATGTCCTTGTTTCTTTGTTTGCAGTAACTCTTCTACTTTTTCTCTTGGTAAATCAGGGTCAGCCGCTTCTATAACTTTGCTAAACTGTACTGGTGGAACTGTTTGATTCTTCTCAATCCATTCGCAGGCAAAAATAGGTCTTAAAATATAAAAGTATTTTTTTAAAATAACTTCTTCTTTTTTAAGAACATATTCTTTGTAGTTGCCACTATCATTTGTAATCATATATGAAAAAGTTTATCAAGATAAAATATCACAGCGTGTTTTTTTAAAATGACTGTTCAGTATCTTTTGCTTCCTGAACCAAGGTGAACCATTTTACTGACGCTGGCAAAATGGTTAGAAATTTTATTCCCATAGTTTTCACAAGCTGTTTTAATTACAACTCTTAGCTTTTAGCGAAAGGATGTAGGGTTTAAGGTGAACTTGCTGTGATAGGGCTGTGATCTATCAAGATAGAGCGGGAAACTGCGGGAAAAGCCGGGAAGAAAGCACGGCAAGTTTTATTTGGTAATTACTTGTTTTTTGCTTTTTATTCTGTTTTAATGAAACACGCTGGGCAAGCCCGTCCACCCCGTTTTTGATTTGTAGGGTTGTACCGGACACATAGGTTACACTTTATACAGACATTCTGCGATTAACAGGAGGAGAAAATGTTTAAAAAACATATATTATTTTTTCTATTAGTGTGTGGTGCTTTTTTCGGATGTGAAAAAAAATCTGACCCTGAAGATCTTTTGGAAGAACGACTTAGACGAGAAAGATTGGAAGCGGAGAAAAAAGCAGCAGACTTGAGAACTAGTAAAGGTAAAACAACCACAAAGCCCGCTATATCTGTATGTGACAGAACAGAAGAAATCAAAAACGCTATAATGCGTAAATTGGTCAAATATGAATCAAGATACACTCACTCCGGCCAATGTGATTAGTATTAGAGGTGTAAATGTGAGTACTTTGCCGGCAGGTATTTTTTCCGGTCTCACTCTTTTAGACGCTCTCTATCTTTCACTCAATAATAAACTCAGTAGTTTACCGGCAGGTGTTTTTTCCGGCCTTACTTCTTTACTTGAGCTCTCTCTTTTTCGCAACAACCTCAATAGTTTACCGGCAGGTGTTTTTTCCGGCCTTTCTTCCTTGATCTGGGTTAATCTTGAAGATAATAGGTTAAGTCTGGAAGATTTTCCAGTAGGTACTTTTTCCGACATAGGGGCAGGAGGATCAGCGTTTGTAAAACTATATGGAAATCTATTTACTCCGGAAGAACAGGTAATATTAAAGGAGAGAGTGAAGAGAAATACACAAGGAAGAGTAGTTATATCTTTTTATCAGGTTGTTTGGCCAGGGCAAGAAGAGCAACCATAATCATGTCCACCTCGCCACAGATTCGGCGTGTAGAATCCCAATAGTTAGGTGACAAAAAGCAAGTTCTTTCTTATTTTAAACCACTTTAAATAAGGAGTATAATTATTCCAAGAGGGTGAGGAGTTCTTTCGTGGGCCATGCATCTGCCGGAAGACCTAAACGAATTTGTTCTTTTTGAATAGCAAAGCGTGTTTTAGCACCTATTATACCATCAATACCCCCCACATCATATCCTCTCTCAGTAAGAGTTATTTGTAATCTCTTAAGCTCGTCATCAGACAAGGGCGGAGTGGGATAGCCTTCATAATACATAGGCTCACCGGCCAATAAAGTCGCAAAAAAAGCAGATGTTGTAGAATAGATAAAGGATTTATTCCACTGCAAATATATTTGATAGTTGGGAAAGGCAAAAAATGCTGGTCCATTTTTTCCGTGAGGAAGCAATACCGCCGCTTTTAAAGTTTTATCGGGCCATGTTCCGTTCCGAATTTGTACACCAAACCTTTTCCACTCCGTTAGTGTCTTCAAATGATTAAGTCCTGTCTCTGCCCAATTGAGATTTTGCGGCACTATAATTTCCATCAACCAAGGTTGATAAGGTTTCCAACCTAACTTATTGAGAATGTTTCCAGCCGTCATTAGCACATCCGGCACAGAGGATTGAAGGTTTATTTTACCATTGCCATCCTGATCCACTCCATATAATACAATATCTTTAGGAAGCATTTGGATCATACCTACCTCCCCTGCCCAGGCGCCTTTTGTTAAATCAGGATCAAAGTTACCCAACTGAAAGAGATAAAGAGCGGCAAATACATGAGGCTGAAAAAGGTTCGGTCTTCGACAGTCATGGGAAAGAGTAACCAGAGAGTTTAGAGTATTAAAATCCCCTTGGACAACACCATAATCAGTTTCCAATGCCAAGAAGGAAAGTAACACAGCCGGCGGCACACCATACTTTTGATAAACAGCGGAAAAAGTTTGTTTATGTTTGGCAACAAACTGCTCTCCTTTTATAATCCGGTAATCTGTCATTACAAGTTTTGAAAATTCAATAAATGTCTTTTTAAAAATTCCCTGCGAACGATCTCTTCTAATAACTTCTAAATCTTGTTTTACATTTTTGAAAAATTTTTCAACAACAGAGGGTTCATAACCCATTTGATAGGACCTCTCTTTAAATTTTTCAATAAAGGAATTAAAATCCCCTCCACAAGGGATAGGAGTAATTTTTTGAAGTTTATTCATTAAGGATGTTATATCCTCTAAAGAGTTTTCAGGAGTATGACCTGTTTCAGTTTTTGGTGAGGGTATTATTTGCTCAGAAGAATCTTCAGGGCCACAACCACTTATTGTTATTATAAAAAGAAAAATCAACGAGAGTTTTAACATGGCAGAATTAAATCTTCAGATAAAGATTTCATAAACATTACCACATTTCTCTTTCTTATCAGAGGGCAGCTTCCCTTTTTATGAATGCCTCCCTGCTTGATTCTCTCTACTTATGAACTCCTTTAAGGATGAGATTAACTTAGAAAGTAAATCCAGTTAAAATATTCAAAAAGAAATAAAACCAGACTAACAGAGAGTGAGTAATAGGGTTAAACAAATAGAATGCCATTTTATTTGACCTGTCCATCCCACTGTTTTTGTGTGTACCTATTCAAAATATCTAAATTTAATATTTGAATTCTAATATAATAGTATGCTATCAGTGTTGAAATGAAGAAAATTGCTCTATTATTTTTTTATTTTATTTTCCTGCTATCGGCTTGCACTAAAGATCCAAAAGAGAATTCCACTGATCCCACTGATCCCTCTAAACTCACTGAAACGCCTACCCCTCAAGAATCCCCTCCGCAGGAAATGAGAATGATAAGGATCAATCAAGACCTTACATTGAAGGAAAATCCACTTAATATAGAAGCGGCAGGTGATTTGGCTCGTACATACCCTATTTACTATGGTAATAGTAAATGCGTATTGGCTAATACAAGTTCAAGACGTACAGAAATAGATCCCTGGATGACTCAAAAGCAATTAAAAAAAAATGAAGTCTATAAAGTCATTGGATTTGATTTGTTTCATCGAAAAAGAAAGGATTTCCCAACGGCTCGATGGTTCGTTGATACAGTATTTACTGTATACGCCGTAAGTGAAACTCCGGAGCCAGTGCATATATGGATAAGGTGTTATGGTGATGAAGCTGCTCAAATAACTTCACCTTCTGATATTGAGGGATTATTGGATAATGTTATCTCCTTTTTGGATGGAGAAAGTTCTGCTACAAACAATTTTAATGTATTTGGTCCATCTAATTCAACTGCCTCTCACCTTTTGGGTACAGGTGAAGAAGCTTTGGTTTCAAAGAGAATACTAATTAATGATGATAACTTAACTGACGACAGATATGAAAACGAAAAATGTTCCATCCATATTATTGGTGGAGAACGTGACTACAGAACGCGATACTATGAATACTCTTTTAAGTCTATTGTATTCCAGAAGGGTCACTCGCATCTTGCCAATCGTAGCACACTTATGATAAGATTTATAAATGACTTTGGTGTAGATATTTCCATTCACTGTAATGGTGAAGAGTTTACACTATCTACATCATTTTCTGATGTTGTAAAATTACTAGATGGCTTTCTCTATTTTTCTGAATAAGTAGAATTCAAAAGAGCGCAATAGCTGCATAAATATTAAAACCTTTATCAAGAGTGAATATACACATTTTTTGCTGTGATGGAAATCACAGCGTGTTTTTTTGAAAACAACTTTTCTTTGAAAGAATACTGATTAAAACCAATTGTGGTTTCCTCTCTCGTTTTCCTGTATTACAGCTTCCAGTAATTGGAATTGTTGATTAGATTTCATCATCATTCCCGCTTTTTCTTGACGGGCGTTGATCATCATGTCCATTTCCGCTTTAAATAGTTCTCGTTTTTGTTCTACAGTCATGGACTCAAAGTTAGTTTCAAATCCCAACTGTTGTACGATAAAATCGTGCATTTTTTTAGATAGGGATTTTTTCATAATCACACTGCGCCCGTGTTCTTGTACTTCTTGTCTTCTCTCTGTCATAAATATGGCTACTTTCATCGGTGCAACACCATCTACAAACAGTTCACCAGCTAAGAAAATATCACGAAGGAAAGTATCTCTATCCATTTTTTTTATTTGCGCGTCTGTGAGAGTATATATGCCTATGCGAGCCAGCTCTTCCGTCGGTCGCCAAACATAATATTTAGCCGTGGGAACTAGGACATGTTGTATTCCCTCTATACCTGTATCCAGTTGTTGAACTTGTTCCGGAGTTATAGATTCCCTCCATAAAGAGTGCTCTGTTAATAATTGAACTTGAACCTTAGGTGATAATGAATTCATGTTCACTGTTCGTATTTTTTCAGCAGTGTTAAATAGCTCAACGACATCTTGAACAGGCAACCTTCCTATTTCTGCAGGAGAAAGAGTATTTAACTGTTCAATGGAATAAGATCTTAAGATAGTTCGTCTTAAACCATAGACCATTTGAGCAGGAGGTATAAGGGTGGGAGGTTGCTCTTTGGATGTTAAACGTGTTTGATGAGGGTGCTCCCCTGTAGCTTCATTTATAAATCCGGTTACAATAGATTTTAATTGCTGCTCTTGTGCCTTAAAGAAGAGAGCATTAAAGTTAAATAAATCATATACATCAAATTGATTTAGATGGTTTTTTTCAATGTGATCCATTGTTTTCGAAAATATAGTATTTGTTATCAACCACTCGAGAGTTTGTCCGTAAGCGGCTTTATATATTGCGTTAAATATTTCTCTTACGGTATCCGGGCTTAATTGAGCATTTTTTACTTCAGATGGCCAATGAATCCAATGATCATAAGTATAGCGCGCTTCCGCATCTAAAGTAATAGACATTGATAAAAAGAACTGCCCTCTTCTTTCAGATGTTTTTTTATCTCCTGGATGTGTTATATCCTTTCCGGGAACATAAAAGGCGGAGTATTCCACTAGTCCTTTGGGTGCTTTTAAAAGATATTTTATAGGAAGTGGGAGACCATTCCCGTAGGAATGCATGTGTTGTGTGAAAGGACGTACTACTGATTGTATAAGTACATCACCCTCTTTTAATTCTTTTAGCAAAGCCTCTTGGGATGCCTGTAGAGAGAGGGGTTTAGCACTTCGACCGGAAAGGGATCGCTTAATTCTATTTAGAAAACTATCCTCACAGGAAGCTGCTAGGGTATTTAAATGAAACAGACAAAAGCTATTTAATATCAATAAATAAATAATTTTCTTCATAAGTTTTTATGTTTAGAATAAATTTCTTAGATATTCCACTTTTTTTTAATGTTGGCAGGGTAAATGATATTTATTTTTCTATGTGGAACGATAAGAGTGTATTTTTTACAAAATAAAAAATGAGAATTGCTTCAACGTTTTTTAAAAAATTTTTTGATTTTTGTAGAAAAAGAAAGAGGTAATTCCATCATCTTTAACAGCTCTTCATCCTGTTTGGCTTCTGTATAGAATTTAAGCCGGTTCTTCAGCATCTGTTGAGGAGATCTCCCGTTATTATTCATAGCTGTTATAATCGATCCCTCCCGAATAAGTTTTTTCATTGTATTGACACTGCCTAAACTGGCTGCATAATGC
>JANQSX010000029.1 GCA_028279085.1 Bdellovibrionales bacterium | reverse complement strand
TTCAATACTCACACCAACAGTAGTTTTTTGAGCAATTTTTTGTTTCAAAAAACCTCTTTTGCTTCTAAGCATTTCATAACGCAAATATTGTTCTTGAGTAAAAAAGTCTTTCAATTCCGAACGAATTTTTTTTAAATGATTTAAAGCTTGCCGACCGGCCTTCTTCTGAGCATTATTTAATCTCTTCTTTATAAGTTTCCTAGAATATCTCCCTACCATAGAACGCCTCCATGAATAAGGCAGACTGTAAATCAAATCTCTTTCTTCCTTCAATTTTGTAATATAGTGATGGATAGCGGAAAAATCCCCTTCTCTTAAAATCCTACGAGCTACAGGAACAGGGTATCGTATTGATACTCCCCGACTTTGCTGATCAGCAGATAGTACTAAAGATTGATAGTAGGTTTTAAGGGAACGGCGACTGGTAACAAGGTTTTTAACTTGAGTATATACAGGGCGATAAATACGATGGAATAAATCCAAGACTTTTTCCATTTCATAATATTTACAAATATAGAGGTAAATAATAGAACGTAAGAGTAAGGATTCCGGCTGATAATAATCCTCATAATAAGAAGAGTGCAAAGTTTGAAAATTGCTAAGAGCGGAACGAAGTCTCCCTCCTCTTAAGAGGGCCCAACTCCTTTCCATTAAAGTATCGTGCCAGAAAGGAGAGTCTTTAGGGACCTGTTGATAAGCTTCAACAGATTCTTCCCACTTCTTACCTTGATAATAAGCTCGCGCTTTGCCCATAAGAGCCGCCACTCTAAAGCTGTCTGTTACTCCTGTCCGGCGATTTTCCAGTCTAGTAAAAATCTTCACAGCCTGATTACCCCGATTCAATTCCGCATTCACCAAACCCAATTGATAAAGTGCTTTATAAAATAACGGACTTGAAGATTTAACACGGGAAAAATGAACACTAGCACGACGAAACCTTCTTTTACGCATCCAATACTCACCAAAATGATAATAAAGCCTACTCCTCTCTGATCGAGAAATATATTTTAAACTTCCATGTGAAATAGCATGATTTAATAACCGGTCATCTTTTAGATGCGCTGCCGCTAATGCAATTTTTTGTAAGCTTTTTCCAACATATCCACTAGCTTCATTTGCCACCAGCACTTGAAACTGAAAGACAGCGGGATGGTATAAACCCATATTATAAAGATTCAAAGCTAAATGATATCTGATTTTATTTTTCTGTTTTTTTAGAGCTGGTTTAGACATTAACCGAAAAAGAGACTGAGTGGAAGAAACATAATCCCCTTGATTGGATTGCTTTAAAGCCCGCTGAAGTTGTATAAAAGCTCCCATGCGAACTCTGCGCTTTTGCCCTATTGTTTGTTTCTTTTTTCCTTCCACAGAAAATGAAATACAAAGAAACAAAGTTAAAAAAATGTAAGGAAAAACCCGTTTCATCTTAGCCCCGCAGATGGATAATAATAATTAAGTCCAATGGAAAATAAAGTTTCAAACTCAGGTTGCCCACTTGTACCACTTTGAACCGGAATGGTTGTATGTAAGCGAAGATCCCATCTTAATCCCAAATCTCTTGTAATAGCGAACACCTGACCAATACCAACAACAACAGTCGGTTCCCAAACCACTTGAGAAACTTTCTTGCTACTAATGGCACTCACACCTCCCCCAAAATTAAAAAAAGTATCAAAAGCCAAAATCCGGCTATTGTAAAAAGCAATCTTCCCGTAAACAGGCATCCATTTATAAGTCAAACCTACAAAGCTGCTGATAAAAAGTTTTTGCTCATTTACATTAATTAAAATATCTTCCAGATCATTTGTTACTCCCCGGTTAATAGTTAATACATAATAACCACTAAGTTCCACACCATGCTTTTCTAAAAAATGATAAGTGAGATGTCCTTCTATTCCAGGGTGCAGAAAATACTCACTACTTAAAACAAACGTGGATAAAGCGGCAATAGAAACACGGCCGGTTTTAGGCATAAAACGCCTTTGAATAACAGCTATATCAGAGAAAGGAGATAAATGAACTAAATCAGATAACTTTTTAGCTTTAAGTGTTTTTACCTTCCTTAGAAAATTTTCATTTGCGGACTCTATATCGTCTTCTTC
>JANQSX010000026.1 GCA_028279085.1 Bdellovibrionales bacterium | reverse complement strand
AATTTTCCAGTTTACAATCTTCTCTATCTCTAGGATCGTTACTACCATCATTTACTTCACAGTTTTCCTTTCTACCTCTTTCAAAACCATAAACGGCATCCCGCCAAAGAGCCGGACCAAAAGCTAAAAACTCCTCAATAGCTTCCGGTTCCACTTGCTCCAATTTTTTGGAATTCCCAATAGCTAAAAGATTATAGACATCTCTAAAAGCCTGCACTTCCGTTTCTGTATGGTCATAACATTCTTTTTGATCCTTAAAGTTTTCTAACATAGAATCACAAAGTTCCACACAAGCCTCGTTTCTAAAACATTTATCCGCCGAATCTAAACGACCTTCAGGGGAATTAAAAACACCGTCAGAATCTTCTGTGTCTTCAGAATCCTGAAAACTACCCTGAGGAGTGGAATCACCACCCACAAAGCCACAGGAAAAAAGAAATCCAACACTTATAAAAAATACTCCTGACCCTAATATTAGAGCTGGTCTGAACTTTTTGGTTTTTGATTTTCTTTTCAACATTATTCTCCTTTTTTTATCTGGATTCCGGATCAAAGCCTGCCCCCGCGAAAGCGGTGGGTCCGGAATAAAGAGCCCTAGTAGGGCTTTCTTACCCTCAAAATGACTTTCAGTTTACAAGAATGACATTTTAGGGGCAGTCTTTATTATTTATTATGTCTTCTCCTATCTCTTCTTCTATATTATCTATATGTCTATCGAAATCAGACTCAGCAATAATAGCATTTTCCCTCACAAAACGATAAAAAGCGTCTATACATTCTTGGGCCGAATCCGAGTTCCTATTGATGCAGGCTTTTTCAACCAATTCATGCCCTAAAGCGAAAGCACTATACCGACGGTTATCCATCGCTTCCTCAAAAAAAACATCCACCACGAAACTTAATGCTACAAATAGTTCCTTATTGTCATCTTCATCAAAAACTATCGAAGTTGTACCTCCTGTACCATCACAAGCAACAGGATCAGGGTAAATTAAATTGCCGCTAGCCGGGGCTATTGAACGACAATGATAACTACTATTCACATTACAGTGTTCCAGAATAATTTTTTCTAAAATTTCATTATCCCTATCTTGTTCATCTAAAACCGAAATCACTTTTTGTTCCTGATTCACAATCCATTCCAATGTGGTCTCAAGTTTTACATATAAATCTCTGCGAAGTTCTTCAGAATCTGGTGAACTAGTCCTTTCTGCTGAATTGTCTATTTGTTTACTAATTAATTTATCTCTCCAACCGTCTAAACCGGTGTTAACATAAGTTTCCAAATCCTCTTCTTCTATATCTTCCAACTCTCCTATTTTTGCATCCAATAGGGCGTAAAAAACATCCTCTATGCGTGACACTGTTTCTATATTAAAACGATAACAGTCTTTGTAACTGTCCACCTCATCGTATATATCTCTACAAGCTTCTTTACAGCGACTATTATCCTCACAGGGTTCATCCCCTAAATCAGAATCTTCTTCCAAGCGACTGGACAATCGAGGAGTACTACCATTTCCTGGATTAGCATCTGAAACCTGACTATCTTCAAA
>JANQSX010000025.1 GCA_028279085.1 Bdellovibrionales bacterium | reverse complement strand
ATTTTCTGAGCGAGTGATAACAAGGGTAAAAAGGGGTGAACTTAGAGTTATTTAAGAGAAGGGCAGTAGCTCTAATGGTAGAGCGGCGGACTCCAAATCCGTAGGTTGGGGGTTCGAATCCCTCCTGCCCTGTATTTTTGTTTAAGGTGGATTTGGATTAGGAATCGGAAAAAAAGGTATAAAAAATCATGTTAAAAAAAACAGGTTTGTATTTTCTTGTTGTATCGTGTGCTTTTATTACTTTATCTGGGTGCAGTGGTTCAAAAGGTAATGGCTCAAAAGATACAGATAAAAATGAAGAGTTACAGGCAGCTATTAAAAAAAATAAAGAGTTGGAAGCACAACTTCTGAAAGCGGCGCAAGAGGCGGAAAAAAAAGGAACAGCGAAACCTCCGGTGGTTTCTGTATGTGATAGAGAAGAAGGAATACAGAAGATTATACTTTTTAAAGTAAAAAAAGAAGACTGTAATACAGTAACTGATCAGGATTTATTAGCTATTAGGACAATTAAAAGTGAAGAAAAGTTGGGTTTCTTGAGAGCAACTGATTTTTCCGGTCTTTCTTCATTAGTTGTTCTTGATATTAAACTTAGACTTAGTGTGAATAATCTGCCGGCTAATTTATTTTCCGAACTTACTTCCTTGGAAATGCTTTTTTTGTATAATTTCGGAACGGTCAATTTACCATCAGGTCTCTTATCCGGTTTGTCTTCTTTGGAAGTGATTAACTTTGAGTTCTCGACGGAAGATATACCTACTGATTTATTGTCCGGTCTTGTTAATTTGCGAGAACTGACTTTGGATTTTGATATGAGGAAGACTTTGCCATCGGGTTTATTGTCCGGTCTTACTTCTTTGGAGGTGTGTGATCTTGATACTTATTTGGACGACATATCGGTAGATTTCCTTTCCGGTCTTGTTAATTTGCGAGAACTGACTCTCTATAGTAAGAACTACCCGGTGGGTTTGTTTTCCAATCTTCCGGTTTTGAAATCGCTTAAGATCTATTACGAAACTTCTGAAGAGGAAACACAGCGTATACAAGCTGAAGTAGGAGAAGCTGTATGGGTTCATTGAAAGGATTTTGGATAAACAGATGATTAAAGAAGAAAATATAAAAATTATCACTTTGGCTTTTGTAGCTGCCGGTTTTTTAACGGCTTTTGTAGTGCGGATTTTATTTGAGCTAGTGGCTGTTTATTCCGGTTTGGTAGCTATGGTGTACGGGCTGGAGTGGGTCCGTCACGGAGTTCCGGTATTAGCTGGCTTGGCTATGTTTATGTATTTACAGCTTAGAGAAAAAACCCGAATATGGGCCCATGAAGTAGTAGTGGAGGTGCGTAAAGTGGTATGGCCTTCTCGACAAGCTACTTTAGGAATGACTGTTATGGTTTGTATTATTTTAATTATTTCCGGTTTTGTGTTGGGAGCTTTTGATCTGGCTAGCAGCGCAGTTGTTAACTTTATTATTGATTGAGGGTGAAAATGACGACAGAATCAGAACTGACAGACAGTAATCATTTTAAATGGTACACTATTAAAACAAAGACAAACTGCGAATTTAAAGCTCGGGAAGCCATTAAGCGATTGGCAAAAGATCATCATTTGGAAG
Source organism: Bdellovibrionales bacterium (assembly GCA_028279085.1). Taxonomy (GTDB): domain Bacteria; phylum Bdellovibrionota; class Bdellovibrionia; order Bdellovibrionales; family UBA1609; genus JANQSP01. The sequence goes on along the minus strand of JANQSX010000025.1, from coordinate 23,581 downwards.
CTCAGTTAAAGGATATCTTGATTCCGGAAAAAGAAGTGATTGAAGTTATTAAGGGAAAAAAGGTCACTAAGCCTCGAAAACTGTATCCCGGTTATGTTTTTATTCAAATGCACTTGACGGATCACTTGTGGCATTTAATAAAGAGTGCTTCTAATGTAGTGAATTTTGTAGGTAAGCAAGGGGCGCCTACGGAAGTACCGATTCAGCAGATTGAAACAATCACTCATCAGATAAAAGAAGATGCGGCTCATCCTCAGGCTAAAATTTCTTTTACTGCCGGGGAGCATGTAAAAGTGATAGATGGTCCGTTTAAGTCTTTTAATGGAGTGGTGGAAGAGGTTAATCAGGAAAAAGGCAGAGTAAAAGTGTCTGTTAGTATTTTTGGTCGTCCCACTCCTGTGGAATTGGATTTTTCACAGGTGTATAGAGAAGATTAATTGTAATTCAAGGGTACAGAAAAATGGCAACAAAGAAAATGGTTTCTCAAATTAAACTTCAGATTCCGGCAGGGAAAGCTAATCCGGCGCCTCCAGTCGGTCCGGCATTAGGTCAGCATGGGATTAATATTATGGATTTTTGCAAACAGTTTAATGCTAAAACCCAAAAAATGGGAGACACAATAATACCGGTTATTATTGACGTTTTTCAGGATCGTTCTTTTGACTTTATTACTAAAACCCCTCCTGTTTCCGTTTTATTGAAGAAAGCTGCCGGGATTGAAAGTGGTTCAAAAATGCCTCAGAAAGATAAGGTGGGAAAAATAGGGATGGATAAAATCAAAGACATTGCTAAGACTAAGTTGCCGGACCTCAATGGTTTGGATTTTAAGTCAGCGGTGTCTCAAGTTATTGGAACAGCAAAAAGTATGGGATTGGAAGTGGAGTAGTAATGAGTGGGAAAAAATATAAAGTCGTTCAGGAAAAAATTAAATCAGATGAAGCTTATCCGGTGGATAAGGCTTTGCAAATGGTAGTGGAAAACCCGGTTGCAAAGTTTGATGAGTCTGTAGATGTGGCTATTATGTTAGGAATAGATACCCGCAAGAATGATCAGCAAGTGCGTGGTTCTGTAGCTCTTCCTCGTGGTTTGGGTAAAAAAGTGCGTGTTTTGGTATTTGCCAAAGGAGCGGCGGAGGAAGAAGCACAAAAAGCCGGTGCTGATTTTGTAGGTGCGGAAGATATGGTGGAAAAAATAAAAGGAGGATGGTTAGACTTTGATTGTGCTATTTCCACTCCTGATATGATGCCTTTAGTTTCAAAAGTGGCTAAAATTCTGGGTCCAAAAGGTTTAATGCCCAATCCAAAATTAGGCACGGTAACACCAAAAGTAGGTCCGGCGGTGGAAAAAGAAAAAAAAGGGACAGCTACCTTTCGGGCGGACAAAAATGGAATCATTCATAGTTCTGTAGGTCGCCTCTCAATGGGTGTGGAAGGTGTGAAAGAAAACTTTTTAACTTTTTTAAAAGCGGTGGTAAAGTCTAAACCTTCTTCAAGTAAAGGTATTTACTTGAAAAAAATTGTCTTATCATCCACAATGGGACCTTCTGTGTTAGCGGATACAGCAGATAGTCAGATTGTTACTTAGATATGGATAGAATAAGGAGAAGATTTTGATTACTCGTGCGAATAAAGAACAGCAAGTTCAGGCTTTGTCTGAAAGTATGCAGAAAGCCCAAGCGGGCTTTTTGGTGAACTTTCAGGGTTTGGACGTGCAACAAATAACAGAAATGAGAAAAGATTTGAGAAATGAGGGTTTGGCTGATATGAAAGTATGCCGAAACACTTTATTTCGCAAAGCTTTGGACACTTATCCTGAAATGAAAGAACATTTCAGTAAGAGTTTAACCGGTTCTAATGCTTTTGTTTTTGCTTTTGGTGATCCGTCTCGTGTGGCTAAAATTTTATCTGACTATGTAAAAAAAACGGAGATATTAACAATTAAAACCGGGATGCTGGAGGGAAAGGGCATCAGTGCAAAAGATATCAAAGCTTTGGCTACCCTTCCACCGATAGAAGTGCTAAAAGCTCAGTTTTTAGCAGTGCTGTCTGCTCCTATGTCCAAATTGCTCTCTGTTTTTTCTGCTGCTCCACAAGGACTATTGCAGGTACTGAGTGCTCATAAAGATAAAAGTGAAAAATAAGTATTAAGATTTGATAATTCATTTATTTAACTAAAAAGGAGGAAAATAAAATGGCAATCACAAAGGAACAATTAATTGATCATTTATCTCAAATGCCGGTTATTGAATTAGCTGGATTGATTAAAGACCTGGAGGAAAAGTGGGGTGTGAGTGCTGCCGCGCCGGTAGCTGTTGCTGCTCCCGCCGCTGGAGCTGCCGCTGCTGAAGAGGAAAAAACAGAATTTAATGTGACCTTAGCTGGAGTAGGTTCCAATAAAATTTCTGTTATTAAAGAAGTGCGTGGTTTGACTGGTTTAGGTCTTAAAGAAGCAAAAGAATTAGTGGATAGTGCTCCCAAGATGATTAAGGAAAAGGTGTCTAAGGAAGAAGCGGAAAAAATGAAAGCCGCTTTGGAAAAGGCTGGAGCCAAGGTGGAAATACAGTAAATATTTTTTACTGAAACGGGTTCAGAGAAGCTTATCTAAGTATAAATCTCATCTTGTTTTAATAGGTAAATGAAGGAGGGCAAATGTCCAAAGCTGCTATAACAGCGTCTAATCTTCGGTTAAGGAAAAGTTTCGGTCGTGTAGCTAATGCGGTGGATGTTCCTAATCTGATAGAACTGCAAAAATATTCGTATGAAAACTTTTTACAAAAAGATGTGGACCCTGATCGTCGGAAAGACATCGGGCTTCAAGGTGTTTTTAAGTCTGTTTTTCCCATTCAGGATTATAAAGGTGTTGTGCAAATGGAGTTTGTTAAATACACGTTACAGTACCCTGTTTATGATATTGATGAGTGTCGACAAAGAAAAATCAGTTATGCCGCTCCTTTAAAAGTGCTGCTTCGTTTGATTGTATTTGAAGTGCAAGAGGGAACTTCGGAAAAAACCATCAGAGATGTTAAAGAGCAGGAGGTTTTTCTAGGGGAAGTTCCTTTGATGACAGAAAGTGGTTCTTTTATTATCAATGGAACGGAGAGAGTAATTGTTTCTCAGCTTCACCGTTCTCCAGGTGTATTTTTTGATCATGATGGAGGGCGTTCTAATACTAGTGGAAAACTGATTTATTCCGCGCGAGTCATTCCTTATCGTGGTTCCTGGTTGGATTTTGAGTTTGATCATAAAGATCTGATTTACGCACGAATTGATCGTCGTCGTAAATTTCCGGCTACTACTTTTTTAAAAGCTTTAGATTACACGGAAGAGCAAATCTTGGAATACTTTTATGATCTTTCAAATATTTCCGTTACTGCTAAAGGAAAAATTTTTCGCCCTATTGATATTAAAAAAATGGCCGGACAAAAAGCTCCTTCTGATATTAAGGATAGTAATGGAAAAATTGTTGTAGAAGCGGGTAGGAGAATTACCAGATTGAAAATAAAACAGGTCTTAGCTGCCGGAATTAAAAAAATAGAGCTGACTCCCGCTGATTTAAAAGGAGCAGTCATAGCTAAGCCGGTGTTTAATATCACAACAGGAGAGATCATTGCGGACACCAATCAGACCATGACAGAAGAAATTTTTGAAGAGGCAAGAGCTAAAGGTGTTTCTGACTTTCATTTAATTTTCTTTGATGGTTTTACTGTGGGACCGTACTTGTGTAACACGTTGCTAATGGATAAAGTTTCTAATCGGGAAGAAGCTCTCTTGGATATTTATAAAAGAATGCGTCCTGGAGAACCTCCTACAGTAGAAGCGGCGGAGGCTTTTTTTAATCGATTGTTTTTTAGTCCGGAAACTTATGATCTGGGAGAAGTGGGTCGGTTAAAAATGAATCATCGTTTTGATGTTTCTGATTCATCAAAAGATAAAAACCCTGGTGTTTTAAAAAACGAAGATATTTTAAGTGTTTTTCGCACTCTTATTGATTTGAAAAACGGGAAGGGACAAGTGGATGATATTGATCACTTGGGTAATCGCCGTGTTCGATCTGTTGGAGAATTGGTGGAAAATCAATATCGTATTGGTTTGGTTAGAATGGAAAGAGTTATCCGTGAAAGAATGAGTATGAAAGATTTGGATACCATGATGCCACACGATCTGATTAACGCTAAATCTGTTTCCGCAGTGGTGAAAGAGTTTTTTGGTTCCAGTCAGCTTTCTCAGTTTATGGATCAAACTAATCCTTTATCTGAAATTACACACAAACGTCGCTTGTCTGCTTTGGGTCCTGGAGGTTTAACCCGTGATCGAGCCGGTTTTGAAGTGAGAGATGTGCATCCCACTCACTATGGAAGAATCTGCCCTATTGAAACACCGGAAGGTCCTAATATTGGTTTGATTGCTTCTTTGGCTACTTTTGCACGGATTAATAAATATGGTTTTATTGAAACTCCTTATTGCGAAGTTCGTGGGGACAAAGTAATGAATCAAGTTAATTATGTTTCCGCTCTAGAGGAACAAAAACACTGTATTGCTCAAGCTGATCCTTATTTTAATAAAATTCCAAAAGGACAGAATGTAACTGTTCGTATGGATGGAGAATATAAAGTGGTAAAAAAGGAAGAAGTGTCACTCATGGACGTGTCTCCCAGTCAGCTTGTTTCTATTGCCTCTTCTCTGATTCCTTTTTTAGAGCATGACGATGCGAATCGGGCTTTAATGGGATCTAATATGCAGAGGCAGGCCGTTCCTTTAATGAAAGCGAATGCTCCTTTGGTGGGTACGGGTGTTGAGAAATTAGTAGCTAGAGATTCCGTAACTAGTGTGGTTTGCAAAGCGGATGGTGTTGTAGAAGAAGTGGATGCCAGTCGAATTGTTGTACGTCTTTTTCATAAGAGTGGAAAATTGGGAGCTAGTGTGGATATTTATAATTTAACAAAATATCAAAAGACAAATCAAAACACTTGTTTTAATCAGAAACCGATTGTGCAATGTGGAGATCATGTTCGTAAAGGGGATGTGATAGCGGATGGTCCTTCCACGGACAGAGGGGAATTAGCTTTGGGTCAGAATATCCTGGTGGCTTTTACTCCTTGGGCTGGATATAATTTTGAAGATTCCATACTAATTTCTGAGCGTTTGATAAAAGATGATGTTTATACTTCCATTCATATTGAAGAGTTTGAGTGTGTGGCCAGAGATACTAAATTAGGAAGAGAGGAGATTACCGCGGATATTGCTAATGTGGGAGAAGAAGCTTTAAAAGATTTGGATATGTCAGGTATCATTCGTATAGGAGCGGAGGTAAAGCCGGGGGATATTCTAGTCGGAAAAATCACTCCTAAAGGGGAGTCACAAGTTTCTCCGGAAAAGAAGCTGCTTCTTGCTATCTTTGGTGAAAAAGCCGGTGAGGTGCGTGATACATCTCTTCGTGCTTCTTCAGGAGTGTATGGAACAGTTATTAATACACAGATTTATAGTCGGGATCCGATGGATAAAAATGAAAGACTAATGGAAATTCTTCAGGAAAAAAGGGAAAAACTAAAGAAGGATTTTGAAATAGAAAAAAATGTGATCCAGAATAATACGATTGATCAAATTAGAGAAGTGTTAGTAGGGCAAAAGACAGTGGATGTGCTTTTAAGTGATGATGGTTCTGAGGAGTTATTGCCAAAAGGTCATAAGATTGAAAGTCAGGATGTCGATCAAATTCCATTTATGTTATTGGCTTATGTTCCTTTAAAAGATGAAGCAATAACAGAAGCTATTAATAAATTGATGGAATCCGCTAAAAACAGATTGGCAGCGGTGGAAATGGTTTTTCAAGATAGAGTTGGTCGTTTATCTAAGGGGGATGAGATGCCTCCTGGTGTGATTAAAATGGTAAAAGTATATGTGGCTGTGAAAAGAAAATTAAAAGTGGGTGATAAATTTGCCGGACGTCATGGAAATAAAGGTGTTATATCACATATTCTACCTGAAGAGAGTATGCCTTACATGATGGATGGAACTCCGGTTGATATGGTGTTAAATCCCTTAGGTGTTCCTTCTCGTATGAATATCGGTCAAATTTTGGAAACTCATTTAGGTTGGGCGGCTTATGCTTTGGGTCGGCAGTTGCAGGAGTATATTGATCAATTTAAAGAAGAACACACTCGCCGGACTCTATTGGACTTTTATAAAAATGATAAAGAAATTACAGAGCGGGTGAAGGTTGCTGACGATTCCTCTTTAAAACAGATAGTTCAGGATATGAAAGATGGTGTATTTATTGCCACTCCTGTTTTTGATGGAGCTAGGGAAAAGGATGTTAAAGATCTTTTGGATAATACAAGTCTTCCTCGTTCAGGACAAACGGTGTTGTTTGATGGCAGAACAGGAGAACCTTTTCATCGGCCTGTGACAGTGGGAGTGATGTATATGCTTAAACTACATCACTTGGTGGAAGAGAAAATCCACTCTCGTTCTATTGGTCCTTATTCCTTGGTATCTCAACAGCCTTTGGGTGGAAAAGCTCAGTTTGGAGGTCAGCGTTTAGGTGAGATGGAGGTGTGGGCTATTGAGGCTTACGGTGCCGCTTATTGTCTTCAGGAATTTTTAACAGTGAAATCTGATGATGTGGCCGGACGTACTAGAATGTATGAAAGTATTGTTAAAGGGGAAAATATTTTGGAGCCGGGAATTCCGGAATCTTTTAATGTATTAATTAAAGAATTACAGGGATTGGGTTTAAATGTGGAAATGATCGAATCGGAACTGTTAACAGAAACACCAAAGGTTAAAGAAGAAGTTAATCAATTGAACAAAGGGGAGTAGGAAGTGAGAGATTTATTAAACTTTTTTGATAAGCCAAAAGATCCTTTGGCTTTTAATAGTGTCAGAGTGTCTCTGGCTTCTCCTGATAAGATCCTCAAGTGGAGTTATGGAGAGGTGAGAAAGCCGGAAACTATCAATTACCGAACTTTCAAACCGGAAAGAGAAGGTCTTTTTTGCGCTAAGATTTTCGGACCGGTCAGAGATTATGAGTGTTTGTGTGGGAAGTATAAAGGGATGAAATATCGATCTGTGGTGTGTGAAAAATGTGGAGTGGAAGTCACCAAATCCAAAGTGAGAAGAGAGCGTATTGGTCATATTCAATTAGCTACTCCGGTGGCCCATGTATGGATGCTTCGCTCCCTTCCTAGTCGTATTGGGATTTTGCTGGATATGAATTTTAAAGAGGTTGAGCGAGTTCTCTATTGTGAATCTTATGTGGTTTTGGATCCAAAGGAAACGGATTTACAACAAGGGCAACTTCTTTCTGAGACGGAGTATCAGGAGGCTCAGACAAAGTATGGTCCTCATTTTACAGCTTCCATTGGAGGAGAAGCGGTACGGGATATGCTTAAAAGTTTAGATTTAGAGTTTCTTTCCAGAAAAATTCGTAAAGATTTAAAAGAAACACAGTTGATTACTCTAAGTAAAAAGCTCACTAAGAGGTTAAAGGTTGTTGAAACTTTCTTACATTCTAACAACAGACCGGAATGGATGATGATGGAAGTGTTGCCTGTGATTCCTCCGGATCTTCGTCCATTAGTGCCTTTGGATGGAGGACGCTTTGCCGCTTCTGATCTTAATGATTTATATCGTCGTGTGATTAACAGAAATAATCGTTTAAAAAAACTTCAGGAGTTGAATGCACCTGAAGTGATTATTCGAAATGAAAAAAGAATGCTGCAAGAAGCTGTGGATTCTCTTCTGGATAACGGTCGTGGAGGGAAAACATTCACTAGTGCTAACAAAAGACCGCTTCGTTCTTTAAGTGATACATTGAAAGGAAAACAAGGTCGTTTTCGTGGAAATTTACTTGGAAAACGGGTGGATTACTCTGGAAGATCTGTAATTGTAGTAGGTCCGAAGCTACGTTTGCATCAATGTGGTTTGCCTAAAAAAATGGCTTTGGAGCTTTTTAAGCCTTTTGTTTACAATAAATTACAAGAGAGGGGTTTGGCAGTTACTATCAAGCAAGCTAAAAAATTAGTGGATCAAGAAAGCGTGGTGGTATGGGATATTTTGTCTGAAGTGGTGAAAGAACATCCGGTTTTACTGAATCGTGCTCCTACTTTGCATCGACTGGGTATTCAGGCTTTTGAACCTGTTTTACATGAAGGGAAAGCTATTCAACTGCACCCTTTAGTGTGTACCGCTTTTAATGCTGACTTTGACGGAGATCAAATGGCCGTGCATGTGCCCCTTTCTGTAGAAGCTCAGGTGGAAGCTCGTGTGTTAATCATGTCCACTAATAATATTTTAAGTCCTGCTAATGGAAAACCTATTATTAATCCCACTCAGGATATAGTTTTAGGTATTTATTGGATGACACGGATTCGTCCTGGTGCGAAAGGAACCGGACAAACTTTTAGTTCTATACAGGATGTTATTTTTGCTTATGAAAATGGTTATGTGGATTTACAAGCGGCTATTAAGTGTCGTGTAAAGAACAAACTAGTGGATATTTCTGTTGGTCGCGCTTTGCTGAGTGATGTGATTCCTCATGAAGTGCCTCTTGAAGATTATAATAAGTTGATGACCAAAAAAGCTTTAGCGGACTTAATTGATAAAACATTTCGTTTATGTGGTGGAAAGAAAACAGTATTATTAGCGGATGCTTTGAAAAACTATGGATTTAAGTATTCTACTATAGCCGGTATTTCGATATGTTTGGATGATTTGGTTATTCCAAAATCCAAGGAAACTTTATTGCAACAGGCTCGTCAAAAAGTGGAAGAGATTCGCACTCAATATGATGAAGGTCTGATTACAGATAGTGAAAGATACAATAAGGTAGTGGATATATGGACACATTGCGGGGATCGGGTGGCTAAAGAAATGATGAGCAACTTGGAGAAGGAAACATTTACTCTTAAAGATGGCTCCAAAGTGGAAGCGGATAGTTTTAATTCTATTTTTATTATGGCGGATTCAGGGGCTAGAGGTTCAGCCGCTCAAATTCGTCAGTTAGCCGGTATGAGGGGTCTAATGGCAAAACCTTCTCAAGAGATTATTGAAACTCCTATTACAGCCAACTTTCGTGAAGGTTTAACTGTTTTACAATACTTTATTTCCACTCATGGAGCGCGTAAGGGTCTAGCGGATACAGCTCTTAAAACAGCTAACTCCGGTTATTTGACACGGAAGTTAGTTGATGTAGCTCAGGATTTAGTAATTACGGAGCAAGACTGTGGTACTAATGAATATGTGGAAGTTCAAGCACCTATAGAAGGAAGCGGTATGCAACAATCTATTAGTGATCGTGTATTAGGTAGAACTTCTTTTGAAGATATCAGACATCCTGATAGCGGTGAGATAATTGTGCAGGCTGGAGAAGAAATAGATGAATATGTTTTATCCAAGATGAAGGCCGCTAGTATTGAGTCAGTAAAAATCCGTTCTGCTTTAACCTGTCAAGCTCACAGAGGCATTTGTGTAAAATGTTACGGTCGTGATTTGGCTCGTGGTAAAGTAGTTAATCTGGGTGAACCGGTGGGGGTTATTGCCGCTCAGTCTATTGGTGAACCAGGCACTCAATTAACTATGAAGACCTTTCATACCGGTGGAACAGCTTCTCGTTCTGTGGAGCAGTCTGTTCATGCCGCTCGTTACGATGGAAAAGTAAAATTTAATAATATTGTTTTTGTGGAGAATAAAAACAAAAAATGGACAGTAATGAATCGTACCGGTGAATTAATTATCGAAGATGAAGCCGGTCGTGAAAAAGAAAAGTTAGCTGTTTTTTATGGTTCTGTTTTAAGTGTAAAAGAAGGAGATCAAGTTACAAAAGGAACTGTGCTTGCAGAATGGGATCCTTATTCCAATATTATCGTGGCGGAAGGGAGTGGCCAGGTGAAATTTACTGATATTGAAGAAGGGGTGTCCATGAGTGAACAAGTGGATCCTGTCACCGGCTTTGCGACAAAAGTGATCATTAAAAGTAAATCGGCTGATCAAAAACCAACAGTAAGCATTGTGGATAAAAATGGGGACAATATCCGTGTTCCCGGGCGAAACACTCCTGTGTTTTACACTATACCGGTGGGGGCGCATTTATTAGTTTCTGACGGAGATATGATAACAGCAGGGGATATGATTGCGAAGATGTACAAGAAATCCACTAAGACAAAAGATATTACCGGTGGTCTTCCTCGAGTGGCTGAGTTATTTGAAGCTAGAAAACCAAAAGAGGCGGCTATTATTTGTGAAATAGAAGGAACCGTTAGTTTTGGAAAAGATTTAAAAGGTAAGCAAAGGGTGATTGTAACTTCTAAAAGTAATGAGCAAAAAGAATATCTCATTCCGAAAGGAAAACATGTAGCTGTTCGGGAAGGGGAATATATTAGAGCCGGTGAAACTATTATGGATGGTCCTAGTGATCCGCATGACATTTTACATATTTCCGGTGCTCAAGCCCTTTCTTCTTATTTAGTGGATGAAATACAAGCGGTGTATCGTCTTCAGGGTGTGGTAATCAACGATAAACATATTGAAGTGATTGTCAGTCAGATGTTGAGAAAAGTGGAAGTAACAGATCCAGGAGATACTAAGTACCTCGTAGGAGAACAAGTGGATAAAGCGGAAATAATAAGAGTAAACAAAGATGTAGTAAATACAGGAGGACAGGCGGCTCAATACAAATTATTGTTAATGGGTATTACCAGAATGTCTCTTAGTACAGACAGTTGGATTTCAGCGGCTTCCTTTCAGGAAACAACAAAAGTTCTAACAGAGGCTGCCGTTCAATCCAAAGTGGATAAGTTATCCGGTCTAAAAGAGAATATTGTTATGGGTCGATTGATACCTGCCGGTACAGGCTTAGGTTCCTACAAGAAATGGAAACTGGTTTTTGAAGAAGCGGAGGAAGAAGAGTCTGTTATGTTACCAGGAATGAGTGGTGTTTCTGATCAAATGGAAAATACAAAGGACCAAGGAAGGCCTTCTGTTCAATAAAAATAGAAGGGTGAAAAAACTTATAGTTATAAGGAACGGAAGGTTCTACGGGCACAGGGTCCAATAGTTGGCAGATTATTTTCTTTTGTTTCCTGATTATTTTGTGGTTGTTGCGAGAGATTCGTTTGATTCATCTCTTTAACGATTTCAGAAGTGAGCCAGTTTATTTTACCGGTTGTTCTGAGTCTAAAACGAAATTCATAATCTGCTATTAGTTTTTCTGCAATTAAAACAACAATTTTTTTTATATTGATTTTTTGACTAGAAAGAAGCTGATTAAATTTTGCTTCTATATCAAAATTATCTTTGTACATAGTGATCCACATTACAGACCACGCTTCCATGACATGCGGAGAATTAAAATAATGTAACTTCGAGAATCTTTTTCCCGTTTGAACATGATTTTTTTTAAGTTTTTCTCTTGCTTTTCTTAGAGCAATTTTTAATTTTGGATAATCAATTATATCCACCATTATGTAGTCCATGTTGTAATTAGGTAATGTGTGTTCTGACAAAGCTTCAAGAGCAGATATTCGTACATTAATAGGGTAATGTTCATTTACAACAACTTTTTCTAAATTCTCCAGGGCTTGTTGTAATTTTTTATGAGTAACAGGTTCCATTAGTTGCGCTAACCTCAACGCAGCAATATCCCGTTCTTCATTATTGTTTATTTTAGGAATTGCGATCAGTAAATTCTGTATTTCTGTATTGTATCCTTGAACGATTTGCTTATTTTTTTGCACAATCTGCGGAATAGGGTGTTTTCCATTAGTGGTATTTGTATTTTGATCTTGTTTAGTATTTTCATCTGCAAAGGGACTCACTTGTGCCAGAAGGATAAGTGGCACTAGAAAATATTTTAATTTAAGGAACACTGTTTTCATAAATTATTGAATATGTTCCAAAAATTGATAATTTTGTCAAATATCCTTGTATTTTAAGGAGTGTAAATATGTAATTTGTTGTAATTTTTCTACATCTGATTGTAATTAGGGCCGGTACCACCTTCTTTAGGTGTCCATCTGGGACCTAATACATCAGTGGCTTTGCAGTCCACACAGTTGGGAGCATTGACAATAAACTGACCATCTTTTTTTTCATACACTCCTGCCGGGCAAAGATGAGTATAAAAATCTTGTACTTCTTCCGGTAGTTCTTCTTTGGTTTTTAAGTGGGGAGGAATATCATCCCTTGTTTTATTTCCTGACAAAAAAACAGCTTCTGTTTTGCTCAAGGGTTTTACACTCTGTTTATCGGATAGAATATATATTTCTTTTTTAGATTTTATTTTTTTTGAATCTGTGGTGAGTTCTTTTTTATAATCTCCCGGGAAAGCCCCTTTTGTTAAAAACATTAAACCGGACTTAATAAGGCCAAGGAAAATATTTTTATCAAAAGCCTGTCGGACATTTCTTACGGGATAGAGTTCTTTTCCAATACAGCTTTTTGTTCTGACCTTTTCCGTGTAATTTTTTAAAATGTTTTTTGAAAAATCGTTTTCTTTTAGAGAGGAAAAAGCGGTTTCCGCGCAAAGCATTCCTGCGGTCATGGCATAATGGATTCCTTTTAGAGCTGGTACATTTACCATATTAGCTGAGTCACCGGCAATCAAAAGTCCCTGATCATGCAACTGATTCGGTATACTGTGATAGCCTCCCTCCGGAATGGTTTTAGCCCCCCACTCCACACACTTTCCGTTTTTAAGAAGGGAAGTGAATAAAGGATGTTGCTTTAATTGTTGCAGTTTTAGGTGGACATCCAGGTTTTGCAGGGGGGAATCTAATCCGGCCACTAAACCCAAAGATAAAAGATTATTATCCAAAGGGTACATCCATGAGCCTCCAAAGCAGTCTGCTGGAAGAGGCCAGCCCATAGTGTGCCATATTTCACTTTTCTTGTTGGATAAAACTTCAGAAGGCACTTCCCATATTTCCTTCACTCCCAAGGCATAAGTTTGCGGGTATTTAGAAGAAATTTTTTTCCACGACATCCAGGTTTGAGTAAGGTGTCCTCGTGAACCCTCGGCTAAGACGGTTAATTTGGAGCGAATAAAAATAGGCTCTTGATAAGAAGAGGAGGGGGTGCTGTCTTTATTGAGGCCGGCTGGAAAGGTACTGACGCCTCTTACTGTGTCTTCTTCTATCAATAGTTCATTGGCGGTAAAAGAAGTGAAGATGGAAATATCCATTGCTTCCGCTTTTTCTCCCATCCATCTTAAAACTTCACAGAGGGAGGCTGTGTAAAAGTTTTTATTTTTCATGGTGGGGGGGAGAGGTAAGGGAATCTTTTTTTCCGCCGTCAGATAAAATAATTTTTCTTTTTGAACTTTTTCCCGGAAAGGAAGGTCTGATTTTTTTAAGTCGGGGAATAACTGATTGAAAGCTATAGGATTGATAACAGCGCCGGATAAAGAATGTCCGCCAATGCGGCTGGCTTTTTCTATCACTCCGATTTGAATATCGGGAAAGTCTTTTTGACAAAGCTGTTTCAAACGAATAGCGCCACTTAATCCGGCCGGTCCGCCACCCACAAACAAAACATCCATATCCATGATGGAGTCGGCAGGAGCGGAACTTAAAGGTTTGACTTTAGATTCCCAATCAAAAGGTTCTTGGTATTGTTCAGGTTGAAACATTGTTACTCTTTTGTTTTTGTTATAAATGCTACCTCTTCAGGCAAGGTCGGTTCAAAAGTTAGGCCTCGCGTTTTGCCGTAGAGCCGTCTTTTCCGCAAAGTTTCGTCATTCCGGCAAAGTTTCGTCATTCCGGACTTGAGCCGGAATCCAGAAAATAAAAATATCTTACAGTTACAAGGTCCTCACAAGACGAAACCCGAAAATGAGGCTCCCGTAGTCCGAGTTGAACCTGCCGCGATACGCGGATCGCAAGTTCCACGCGTTGAGGCCCCAACTACCGCCACGAAGAACACGCTTAGACCCGGAATCATTTAATGGATCAGGTCCCCCTGGCAACTCTCTACTATACGCATCCTGTACCCACTCCCATACATTTCCATAAATATCATACAGCCCTTCCGGATTAGCCCTTTTCGTTCCTACCTTATGAGTCCTACCTCCTGAGTTACGCCAATACCAAGCATAATTCCCCAAATCATCCGCATCATCCCCAAAGAAATACGCCGTCGTCGGTCCATCTTTTCCACCTCTCGCCGCATACTCCCACTCCGCTTCCGTCGGCAACCGGTAACAACCGCTTTTATCTTCGGGCCTCCCATTACAACCTGTCAGTCCCAGTGAAGCATTAAGCTCTTTTATATATCCCTGCACATCATCCCAGGAAACACTATCCACCGGATTGTTCGGACACATATCTACACCTTCAATAGTATCGTGATCATCACAGTGCCCTGGTTCTTTAAAGTGGGAAGGGTTTTCCTTCTTTATCAAAAACCACTGCTTTTGAGTCAACTCTTTCTCCATTATCTCAAAGGACTTCGTTATCTCAACCGGCACCTGCTTCTCATCGTCTTGCTCAGGGCCTCCTAATCTCTCACTCTCACCTGTGGGGCTTCCCATTGTAAATTTTCCCTTTTCAATCTCCTGAAAAGGAACGGAAAATATCCAGTGATCGGAAACTGTCGTTTCCTGACTCTGCCCCTCATTCCCGGAACCACTGTCAGTTGCACTAGGTGTGCCGGACTCTCCACCGCTAGAGGTTCCTCCTTTAGCTTTTTTATCTCCCGTACAGGAAATCAAACTGACACTTAAAATGAAAATCGCTAGGTAGTAAAATAGCTTATACAGTTTTTTATACATCAATATATCTTTTTTTTAAGTTAATGTCTTAAACCTTTTTATATTATTCAACTTGATAAGGCAAAACTATTTCCCGAAAATTTTAAAGACCTTTCAAGTTGACAACATCACTTTCTAAACTGAAAGCTCTTAGGGAGCTTTCAGGGATTCCGAATCAAAGCCTGCCCCCGCGGCAGGCGGGGGTCCGGAAGGACGAGCTGTTCTGACAAATAATAATGTATTCTTTGTGCATGGTTTTAACTTTTTTTCCCACAGTATTTGAAGGAGAGTTTTTAGCAGGCATCACTTTTGATGAAATAGAGCGCTTATAAGTTAGAATATGTCTAAAACCGTTTTTTTCAAACTGTTCCGCAATAAATTGATCGGTGGGTAGAGTGATATTTTTTACTGTTCTGTTTCCTACCACATAAATAGAAAAACCTTTGTCTTGTATGGCTTGGGATACCTCTCTAATGGAGTTTTCTAAATCTATATAAAAAGAAGACACTTCTAAAGCTCTCTTATAACTTATTTTGCTTATTTTGTTAATGAATGGTGATAAAAATCCATTGGTGTATAAAGTATTATTTTTTTTTCCTCCCATCAGTTGAGAATCAATTTTTCTGGAATTTGGGAAGCCAATCCATTCATTAGAAAGGGTGGAAAACTGCCCATAAGCTACTGTAGTGCGGCTGTCTCCATAAGGCGGGCTGGTTAATACAACATCATATTTATCTTTCTTATATGTAAAATCTTTATTATAAAATTGAAACTTTTGTTTTTTTAACAAAGGAAAGTAAGCGTCTTTATATATATTTAATATCTTATTTAAATTTTTTAAATACAAATCGATAACATTAGGATTGAAAGATTGTCTTTGTTTTTCTGATATTCTATAGAGTTTAAATTCATTATTTCTAGTGTAGGAAACAAACCGTACCGTTTCGGAAAAAGCCAACCAAAATAAGGCTTGGTATTTTTTATTATCAATATTTTCTATTATGGAGTTTCTAATAATAGATAGTTTTTTAATAACTTTTTTAGAAAACCAAAAATCAATATTTGTGACCGGAGGAGGTGAGATGTTCTTTTTTGTGTGATGAATAGTGTACTCTACATCTTTTTTGTAATTGAAAAGTTTTTTTATGTTTAATTTTGTATATCTAGCTTTAGCTATGAGTATAGCTAAGGGATTTATATCAAAACCATGAAATTCTGAAAATCCAGATGCAATACCTGCTAGAACAGAAGAGCCTGTTCCGCAATAAGGGTCTAATAGACGGTGTTTTTTAATTTTTAGTTCTTTAAAGATTTCAATACCAATTTGTGGTAACATTGTAGCCGGATATTTATGAAGATTAGGGAAGTAGGTGGAGTAATTTTCATTTTTAAAATCATAACTGTTATTTATTTGTACTTTATACATACTGCCACTTTCAAAAAGGTGTAATTATGTAAAATGTTTATAGTTGTAAAATTGTGTAAAATATTCACATAGTAGAATAAAAATACCATATTTCTTTGCAATAAGGTATGTGTTTATTTTTCATAAAACAGGAAAGTAAATATTTGATGTTATTAAAAGTTTTTTTATCTTTTTTTATGTTTTTTTCTCTATCCACCTGGGTTTTTGCCAATCCCTGTGAAGAGGCGTTTTCCTCATCCGGAAGTGTTTTTGTTTCTTTTGTAAAGAAACAAATGGGGAAAGAATTTGAGACAGAATTACCGGCTAATTGGTCTGCTCAGGTTACTGAAAATACAAAGCATTGGACTCCTGCAGAGGCTTCACAATTTCTAGACTTTTTAATTCATCGTGAGGGAGAACTATCAGCTTTAAAACATATTAAATCTCTTGCTTATTTTCCGAATATAATAAGTTTTAGAGACCTGATGGATAAAATTAATTTTTATGATCAAATACACAGAGACATTGTACATGAATTGTTAAGTGGAAATAGAACTGAAGAAAGTTTTGATTCTTTGATCACAAACAATAATGTGAATAAAGTAAAAATACAACAAGTAAGTCAGATCATAGAAAAGTACATCGGGAAAGCGGGTGTTCCTTATGTAATGAGAGATTTAATTCTTGATATGGGTGAGGAGTTAAGTCACTCTAATCCGAAAGAGATAGGGAGAGTAATAGATTTTGTTGATCGTTACACTAAAAAACACGGAGTTGTCACAGACACTATGGATAACAGGGTGAGCTTTTTTAAACAATTTGTTTCCTTGCCGCGGGAAGAACAAAAGCCTTCAAAGATAAGGTTTAGTAACCTTAGTGAACTAAAGGAATTTAGTGAGTTAGTTTCCAAAGCTGTGAGAGAAAAAGAAAGAGAGATAGCAACAGACGCAAGAACTACTGCACTTAAAGAACAAACAGGAGCGAGTGCTGTTTATTCTTTAACAAGGATTAGTACATTTTCTTTGCAATTTGTAATGCGTATAAAAGTGATTAATTTGTTATCTGCTTATCATAACTTACGACTCAGTGATTTAAAAAAAACAATAAGAATTCTTGAATTATATTTAGAACCGGCAGAAGTGGCTGATATACTAATGAACAAGCCGGATATCTACATGATGGATCCAAAACGTTTGAAAGAGGTGATAGTTATTCTCGAAACAGCATATAATATTCCTTTCTATTTACAAAGAGATATGGATGAAATGCTGGGTGTAATAGTAAACGACGCAGCCATGCGAGGACACAAGAAATTAACTTCAAAAGAAAGGAAAGCGATTATAAATCATTTAAATAAAACATCAAAAGCGTTTATCAATTATCTTCTTAGAAACAGAACAGAGGATTTATTGTTAACAAATCCAACACATTTAGAAAATACAATTTCTATTCTTGAACGTTATGTGGGTAAAACAGGAGTGGCTTTGATTTTAAGAATGGAAGGGTTTGCAGATTATCACAGAGACATTCTTATGACGAATCCGGATTACATACAGAAAGTAATAAATGTTCTTGAAAAATATTTTGAGAAAGATGAAATGACTGCGATAGTGGGAGATCACT
The DNA here is from genome assembly GCA_028279085.1 of Bdellovibrionales bacterium. Lineage (GTDB taxonomy): Bacteria > Bdellovibrionota > Bdellovibrionia > Bdellovibrionales > UBA1609 > JANQSP01. The sequence continues at coordinate 5,811 of JANQSX010000025.1, read as the reverse complement.
TCTCCGCAATGGGTAAAATAAAAGATTCTGATGCTTTTACAGAAATAGTGGAAATACTTGGTGCACGTATTGATCAACGATCTATTTTTTTTAAGCGAATAACAGAGTTACTTAAAATAGGTTATGAGTTTTTTCCTTTAGATGAAGTAATGTTAGAAATTCGTAATGCATTGATCAAAATGTCTAATACATTAGATCACAGACAGATGAAAAAAATTCTTGAAAACACTCATCTTTCAGAATTAAGCCCCCTCGTACGAGAGATGAAAGAGAGGGAAAGTGAAGAAGAATTAGATTTTCATTAATTTGTTAACATCAATCTAAATTAAAAATTATTTCTGCATTAAAAATAAAAACTCTATGTTTTGTTCTTCTTTTGTCTTCGTCCAATCATCAGTCCATCGCATTCCTGACATAACATTACGTTTATAATCAATAGAGAAAATTTGAATTTTTCTGCATTGTTTATTAATCGTTTCACATATCTCCTCTTTTGTGGCTCTTCCTCCATTACTATAAGAAAGCAATATATATTGAGAAGGACATTCCTTGATGAGTCTTTCAATAGCTTTCAGAGCAATAAATTTTCCTTTATTGTTTTTCCTGAATTCTTCAAATACAGAACCGGCTGTTTGATCTTTGCAGTCCGCTCTTCGGTTTGTTTTTCCGGTTAGCTCCGGCTGATCATTTAAGCATATTGTTTTCCAGATGTGATAATAAGAGGCATAGCGCACACGGGAAGGAGGCATTTTTTCATTATTGGAACCATAAGGAGGATCAAAATAGGATAGATCGGCTTTTACTTTAGGAAGGACTTGAAAAATATCTTTATTCATCACTTGATGATATTTGTTGGTTCTTTCAATAAGCGGCATGAGTAATTTCATTTTGTTAAAAGAACGGGGAGACCACTCCCTTAGATAAGAGACGTAATGTCCCAAGGTGCTATCCACTTTGTCTAAGGCTAAAATCAGACTTGTTAATAAGATGGATTTTTCAATAGAACTTTCGGCTATCTTATCTATTTCCGGCCTTATGGCGTCCAGTTTTTTCGTGTTGTGTGTTTGCCAGATTTTTTTCTTTCCATCTGAATGCAGGGAAAGTCCTCTGTTGGCTTTACCGCCATAATGTTTTGTGAACCAGCCTGCATAACCTTTTAAGCTGTTGAGATAATCTATTTTTTCTTGCAGTTGTTTGCTTTTTTCTCCCTTTAAGTAACATTCTCCAAAAACTTTTGACCAGATAGCTAAATCGTTTGAAATAACTTGGTATCCGCATTTTGCAAAGGCCTGACTCACTCTTGTTGTTCCTGAAAAACCATCAAAGATTTTTTTTACAGAGAGGGAGTCAGTAATGGAGAGAATGTGAGGCAGTAGTTTTAGTTTAGAACCACTGTATTTTATACCTTCTGTTATAATAGGACTTGGAGGTTCTCTAAGCGGTTTAGGGGGTTTATTTATTAAAGTTGAATGTGTTTTAAGCATAAATGAAATACGAAAAATTTGTTTTTATTTGCGATGGAGGTATATAACTTACCTCTAAACTCTTAAATCCTGTGTAGCACCATGTAGCATTTTACTTAATGTTTCCTGTTGTTTCAAGGATTGCTGACTTGAGTCCAGAAAGTGTTGTGTTTGTCTATTCAGATCTGATTTCATGCATTAAGTTTATGGTAGAGAAGTTTATTTATGAAAAAATGTTTTTTTATTTTTTTGTTTTTATTTTTTTCTGCTTGTTCTTCTGATTTAAAATCAGATAAGTCAGATAAATCAAGTAAGCCAGTCTATCCTTTTTCTTTTTCTATCCAGAAGGTCAATAAATATCCCAATCAAGAAAAGGGATCGAATTTGGTTAAAGATCAACCGGTAAAGACAAACACGGATGCAAGTGTAAAAGTGGATATGGGTACAGAGGTGGATGCAAGTGCAAATGTGGAAGTAAATGCGATTGCAAGTGTGGGTACAGATACAGATGTAATTGTAAATGCGGGTATAGATACGAGTACAACTGTAGAAGCAGGTGCAAATGCAGATGTGGATATAGAGAATCTGAGGGACAAATTGGCAGATGCAAGTGCAGATGTGGAAGCAGGCCCAGGTACAGATGTAGGTGTGAAAGCTCTAAAGGAGTTTAGCGTTGCTACTGTTCGACAGGGGGAAATAAGCGCAGACACAGGTTCAGACTCGGTAGCAGAAGTAGGTGCAGATACAGATGCAGACACGGGTTCAGATTTTATAACAAGCGCAAATCTGATTGTGGGTTCAAGCTTGATAACAGGAGTGAGTACGAGTGGAAGTTCAGGTTCGATAAGGGAAGTCATTACGGGCGCGGATACAGATGTAGAAACAGATATAGTTCAGAAAACGGCTGATAGAGCAATTCAAGAGCTTGCCGGCTTCAATAGGGGAGGCCATCTCGTTCAAGAAGAAGTATGTGAAGGTTTTTCAAAAACTGATTGGGTAAATCAAGGTCTTTCTATAGAACAATCTGTGCAACATTTTGCCAGACAGCAAATGCAAAACTTGTTAAGTATCAATAGAGAATTTCCCTCCCCTAAGGACAAAGAAAATTCTGTTAGGTGTTTTGTCAATACAGCTTTTTCTGTAAATAATATATTTAAAATAACGACAAATAATTGGCGGCAAGGTATACAACAGGTATCCTTTCAAGCACCTCATAGAGAGACATTAGTAGAATTTGTTGAACATTATTTTGTTGCATGGGTTGGATATGGTCTTCTTTCGCCAGTAAAATCTATTCCTTCTGATCGTATTAACTTTGTTGTGGAAGAACCACGTTTATTAAAGAACAAACGGTATGCAGTTGTTACAACTTTTAATATTATGAACTTTCGCTCCGTTGATATCACTTGGATTATTGACGCGCAATCTTTCCCTAACGAATTGTCTTTTCTGGATATATCGCTTGAAGGAGTGAGTACATTATATCTATTAAAGCAGCAGATGCAGTATCTTTTCCAAAAGAAAGACGGAGATATGAAAGAAGTTATCTTTGTTTTACAGAACAAAATGGATGATAGCTCCTTCGCTTATTTATAGGTTTCTATGAATAAAAAATCGGGCTAAAGCCAAAGGAGAATTTTTCTGCCATCCGAAATGGAAACAACCTGTCACTATCCCTTAACAAGAATCACCAAGAGGGTTTGTGTCTGTAACAGACCTTGAGGATCTTCTTTCAATCAAGGGTTCTTTTTCAGGATGAAAACTTATGTCTGTGAAACTGCAACCCATAGTTCCGGACCAATACCTGATAATAAACAAAGGCTCATATTCTGTTTTTGGTTTTTCAATGAGTAAAAACTTATAGCCTTTTCCTACAAATTGATTTTCTCCTTTATAGGAGACAGTGACAGAGGCGGGTTTGTCTTTGGAAGTGTCAGGATTTTCCTCATTGGAATAATAGACAGGATGGTAAATGGTGATTTGATAGTCCTTGATGGTTTTTTCTGTTGGATCACGACCGGAAGGCATAAATTGTTTTATCTCCTCCTTTTTAAAGGAACTAAAAAGAGAAGAAGAGCGGCCATTTTCAGCAGAGAGCCATGTCTTTTGTGACAAAAGCTCTGAACTATGGCCTGTTAAAGAGAAGGCTAAGTAAGCAAGGCAGAATAGGATTGTAAGTTTTTTATTTCTCATATTTGGAGCTTCATTTTTTCGTCGCGACATTTCCTGAAATGTTAAACAATCGTGTTTGTGTGGAAAACTGAAAGCCATTTTGATGGCTTTCAGTGGTGGAGGCGACGAGAGTTGAACTCGTGTCCGCGAATCCTCCACATTCAGGCAGGCTACATGCTTAGTTGATACGAAATACAACATCTGATCGGTATCAACACAATCAAATGGGTTTTCACCAGTAAGTTTAAGTGTTTTTACCCTGACAAGCAGTAAAAAACCGAGACGACTGAATCGACACCTTCCATACTCCATCGTCAAAAGTACAGTTAGCGGCTACCTGTTTAAATTAGGCAGCAAGAGCAACATCAAAGTTGCCAATTAATAGTTATGCACATTTTTAAAGAGGTCCTCATGCGCCTCTGCATGCTCCTGAAGTTTCATGACCCACGTCGAAGCCACTCGCCCCCATATCTTCAATATAACATGAAAGTTAGCAAAACCAAAGTTTTATCTTTTAATTGAAAATACAAAGAATCAGAATTTTTTAAGAAATAACAAGACAAAAGCCGATGAAATAAATATTGAAAGGTGCAGAATAATGGAAAACCTTTATAATAGACTGTAAACAAATGAAATAACCGACCAAAAAATTAAAGGTCAAAATTTTGAACAAAACTTTGTGTTTATTAAATGAACAGATAAAAAACAGTGGAGTCTCTAATATGTTAAAATATTTTTTTCAGATTATATGTTGTATATTATTATCTTGTTTGGTGATTGCTTGTCATTTGGATGGAAAAAAACCTCCAAAGCCAACTCCTACCCCAACTCCCACACCTACTCCAACCCCTACCCCTAAGCCACAATCTTTAATTTGGTCCGGTGCGATAGAAATTACTAATGCAAAAAAATATCAAGATCTTTTAGGTTCACATAGAAAATGTATACATAATTCTTTTTGCACATTTTATGAAGGTCCTGGTAAATGCAGTAACTTTTCCAGAGGGGATATTAGTATTCAGTTTGTAAAACAAGAACTTCCTTCCAAAGTTACTGTGAAAATTCAAGCTTTTTATACAGGCACTCAAGCTCTTCCCCTGCAATTTTGGTTTGGTGTATGTAACTTTAATGTTAATCATCAGTCACCTATTGTTTTAGAGGGCACAGCACAGTATTTTAATGATTATCAAGGTTTTCATGTGCGATTGACAGGACTTTCCGGTATTAGTGGAGGACTTATTATAAGAAGCAGCGATGGTCTTCCAGAGGCGCATAGTGTATTAAGTGTGGATATGTACTATGGAGGTTCAGCAAGTGAAAGTGCTAAATTAGGTACAGCAGAATTGGAAAATCCGGATGCAGAAGGTCTTTATCCTAATGAAACCGGTGGTCGTTAAGAAATTGTTAAAAGCTGAAAATAAGATAAAAGCACTTAAATCTAGTAAAATATAAATCGGTAATTACAGATACAATCTAAACAGCTTAAATCCATAATTTTATTTTAATTTTTATAAAGTTTTTGCAATGACTTTTGGGGCTAAAGCTTGCCTTGAAAGCCGGCTTAAGTTGTGGGAAATTAGGGCTATAAAAAAGTGATCTTTTCAGTAAATGCAACTATAAGGAATATTCATCGTGAGTAAACAGATTATAGCATCTTTGTTAGTTTTATTTTCTTTTATTATTTTCTTTAGTTCCTGTATATCATTTAATCTTGATTCATTGAAAGATAAAAAAGCTAAGGGTATAGTTTTTCAACCTCCTCCTGAACCTTATCAAAAAGTGGAAAAGGAAGAGATGGATATGGCTTGGGAAAATCCTGAAAACAACAGCACTCTCTCCTTTTTTTCAAACTGTTCTCGTGTCACCCGTTTTGTACCTTTAAAACAATTTCAGAAGGAACTTCTTGATGGACTAAAGACTTTTCAAGTGCGAAGCCAAAAGGAAACCGAGCATCAAGATCAAAAGGCGGTTTACTTACTACTTAGTGAATCCGGTTCCGGATCTCAGATTATGAGTATGGAAATTTTTTTATTTAAAAAGGAAAAATGTTTTTATGTTCTCAGTTTTTTAAAGCCTTTATTGAAGGAATATAATATAGATCAAGTTTCGGTATTTGAAAATTTTGTCAAAGGATTTCATGCACCGTGAAAAGAGTCACACAAATTATTCATTTCCT
>JANQSX010000023.1 GCA_028279085.1 Bdellovibrionales bacterium | reverse complement strand
GAAAAGTTTCTTATTTCCTAGGCACTTATCATGTTGGAGTCACTTTAGAGGACTTGCAGTGTTCAAAGCAAATAAAAACTCATTTAAAAAAAAGTGATTTTTTGTTTACAGAAGTAGCTGATTCTGACTCTAAACCAGATCAGAAATTTAACAAGATATTACGAGACTATAGAAAAACAGTTATGTTATCTAAAGAAAATGGCCGGGAATTTCAATCTCTTAACAGTAACAGTCAGATCTTTTTTAGAAGCAGAAATATATCGGAAAACTTAAGCTATATGGGTTATATGATAATATTGGACGATTTATGCAGGGATCAGGCTTTTTATGAAACAGGTGCAGGTGCTGTTTCTCTTGATTCACAATTTAAAGCTATTTCTCAATCAGAAAACATACCAGTAGGGTATTTGGATGCTGATGAAGATACTGATGCTGTATCTGATGCTTATATTGGTATCAGATATAAGCACTGGGAAGGTGTGAATAATGAAGATGTGAATGGAGCGGTATCTGATTTTAAAGCTTGTGTCTCAGGTAATGTTCTACACATTAATAGATATATACAGGGTAACTTAAAAATTGGTGTAGCTAGTGAGGAACATGATAAAGCTTTACTCAAAGATCGAAATGAACAATGGGTGGCAAAATTTAAAGAAGTACATGGAAGTGGTAATTATGATCAGGTTTTTTTAGCGGGAGGAGTGGCTCATTTTACAGCGAACTTTAATATTATAGACATGTTGAAGAAAGATGGTTTTTCCATAAGTCGTATGAATTCAGATTGTGAATATTAAGGAAGCTTTTGTTTGTCATTCCGGCGCAGGCCGGAATCCAGAAGATGTTTGTTATTCCAGTAAACTGGAAGCCCTCTAAGGGCTTCCACTATTCCGGACTTGCTCCGGAATCCAGTGAATGTATAAAACTATTTCTGGATTCTGAATCAATTTCAGAATGACAAATTCAAAAGCTTGGACATGCGTTTTGAAGTGGGATTAGCCTGGAGAAATATACTTTTTTTAAGAATATTGTTTGAAAAGTCGTTAAGATAGGTATTAAGAACATCTTAAAAAATAATGCAGTAAGGAGATTTTATTATGAAAAAACAATCTATGAGAGTTATTTTATTATTTATCATGTCTGTCTTTTTTATAGTGTCCTGTGGACAATCAGAGGACACGGCAAAATTTGGTCCTTATTTTTGGAAGGTGCAAAAAGGTGGAAAGACATCTTATTTTTTAGGTACTTTTCATATTGCAAATACTTTGGAGCATTTGCAATGTTCAGATAAAATAAGAAGCAATTTGGAAGGCAGCGACCTTTTGTTTACAGAAGTGGATATTAATTCTGAAGAACAAAAAGAATTTAATAGGCAAATGCAAAAGAGAAATAAAGAATTAACACAGTCTGAAGATGGTCATGAATTTAAATCTCTTAATCAACAAAGCCAAATTTTTTTCAGAAGTAGGGCAGTGCCGGAAGATTTAACTTATATCGGGTATGCTGGTGTTGTGGGTGCGTTATGTCAAAGTCAAGCTAAAGTGAAATCCGGTGCTGGTGCTGTTTCTATAGATGCACAGTTTAGCGCTATATCTCAGGCAAATAATATACCGGTAAAATATTTAGATGAAGGCATGGATGTTAATCAAGTGACTGAAAGTTTGTCTATTGGTGATCCGAGTGTAATAAATGCAAAAATTGTAAATGCAGCAGTATCTAATTTTGAGACCTGTATTTCTGATTATGAAAAAGCAATAAAATTGTACAGAGATGGGATGATAGATATAAGTCTCTTGAATTTAAGCTTCGATGTTGAACAAAAGAAAGTCTTGCTCAGAGATCGAAATGAACAGTGGGTGGCGAAATTCAAAGAAGCACATGGGAGTAGCACGTATGATCAGATTTTTTTAGCGGGAGGAACAGCTCATTTTATAGCGGATTTTAATGTTATAGATATGTTGAAGAAAGACGGTTTTTCCATAGTTCGTATGAATTCAGACTGTGAATATTAATGAAGTTTCAATTTTTACAATTTGAGTTGTCATCTGAAATTGGTGTGCTGACTATTGATCGTCCTCGCGCTCTCAATGCTCTGAACTCTGAAGTGTTAGAGGAGTTAGAAGTTTTTACTAGGGAAGTTAAACAGAAAAAAGACTTATCCGTTTTAATGATTACCGGTGCCGGTAAAAGTTTTGTGGCCGGAGCGGATGTAAAAGAAATGATAAATTTTAACAGGGAACAAGCAACCGCTTTTTCTAAAAAGGGTCAAAGAGTATTTTCCCTTATTGAATCTCTTCCCTTTCCTGTTATATCTTTGGTGAATGGTTTTGCCTTAGGGGGTGGATGGGAGCTGGCCCTGGCTTGCGATATTATTTTAATGAGTGATAAAGCTAAAGTAGGTTTGCCGGAAGTGAGCCTTGGATTGTTTCCGGCTTTTGGTGGAACGCAAAGACTGGCACGGGCCGTAGGTTTATATAAAGCGAAAGAAATTATTTTTTCCGGAAATGTTTATTCTGCTGAGGAGGCTTTTGACATGGGTCTTGGTAATAAAGTAGTTCCTCATTCTGAATTGGTGCAAACAGGACTTTCGTTAGCGGAGAATATAAAACAAAAAAGCTCTTTAGGGATTAGAAAGGCAAAAAAACTCATACATGAAGAGGATAATCTCACTTTGCAGAAAAGATTACAAATTGAATCGGAAAAGTTTGGTGAATTATTTGATTCCCCTGATACTAAAAAAAGAATGCAGGCTTTCCTGGAAAAAAGAACAGCTAAGACTTAGTAAGAATTTGTGAATAATATATAATAAACAGAGTTTTTTGTACAGCAATTTTTCTAATAATTTTATATATTTAAGTCTATTTTTTGGATATTATAAAAATATTGTCGTTGTTTAATTATTATGTTTAGCTTTACAAAGTGATTTGATATTAAAACTTTTTTATGGAGGTTACGAAATGAAAAGTAAAATTATTATAGTTCTTGGGTGTGTAGTTTTTATTGGATTATATGCAGGAGCTGAGCAATCACAAGCTTCCGTTCCTCAAAAAGCTTCCGTTCCTCAACAGGAATCCGTAACGGATACAACTGTTCTCAAAGTGCCGGAAGTGACAGTGAATAAACCAAAAAGAAATGGTTTTGTTTCTTCCACTTTTGGAGTTATTTATTTTCCTGATCTTGATTTTGATCCTGATAGTTTTACTTTTGCTATTTCAACTAGTTATGGGGAAGTGGTTGGGAAGTCTGATATTGCGGATGCAGGTACTTTTGAAGCCACAACATCAATAAGTGGTGCTTTCTCTGCAGGGGACAGTGCTGTAGCGGTAAATGGTGCAACAGAAATAAATTTTATAAAAAATGATGGTATGAATAAACTGGTTCCCGGTTTTAGTTTAAAGGTATCTTTAGGTTATGTGGATGATTCATCTTCTATCGGTTATTTTTCTGCTATAGGAGGAGAAATTTATTTAAAAGCCTTTGTTTCAAAGCAATTTGCCTTAGTGCCTTATATGTCAATAACGTATGCTTATCTTAGTGGTGGTGTTGATGACTCCGGTAGATCGGTATCAGTAAGAGGTAGTGGCCTGGCATTGAGTGGAGGTATAGGTCTAAGAAGGTATTTTTAATAAGAATGAAAGTTCAAGGCCAGTTGCAGGTATTTCAACTGCCGGTTTTACAAGATAATTATATATATATTATTCGTGATATAAACACGGAAAAAACAGCAGTGGTGGACCCGGCCCTGGCTGAACCGGTAAATTCTTTTCTGAAAGAAAGAAATTGGACACTGGATTTTATTTTCAGTACTCATCATCATTGGGATCATACAGACGGTAATCTACAGTTAAAAGAAAAATGGAATTGTCAGATATTGGGTTTTGCAAAAGATGCGCATCGTATTCCTGGTATAGATCAACATTTACAAGAAGGAGAAGAATTCACTTTTGGTGATCTTCCTTGTCGGGTTTTATTCTTTCCCGGACATACTTTAGGACATATTGCCTATTGGTTTTTTGAAGAGAAAAAACTTTTTATTGGAGACACTTTATTTGCTATGGGTTGCGGAAGGCTTTTTGAAGGAAGTCCTCAACAAATGTTTACCAGCCTCAATCACATTAAATCCTTTCCTCCTGATACAGAAGTTTTTTGTGCCCATGAATACACAGAAAAGAATGGCCATTTTGCTCTAAGTGTGGATTCAAAAAACCAAATGTTGAAAGATCGTATGAAAAAAGTACAAACCAGTAGAGAAAAAAACCAAGCCACTGTTCCTTTTTTCTTGTCTGAGGAACTAAAAACAAACCCTTTTCTGAGAGCTTCTACATTGGAAGAGTTTACTAACCTTAGAAAAAAAAGGGATATTTTTTAATTAAAACTAGCGACAGATAATAAACATTATATATAATTTAAAGAGTTCATTAATGAAGAAGGTTTATTTTGATGTATTTTACTTTAGGTTTTATTTTGTTTTCTTTTTCTTTTCTTTCTTATTCTGAGGAAAAATCAGTTGTAAAAGCGGTAACTCAAACTATACCGGCAGAAAGATCAAATTCTAAACAAATAAAAAGACAACTGTTTGATTTTAAACCAGCGCAAGCTCCCTGGTTGGAGAAATATCCCCCAATACAGCAGGAAGTGGAAAAAATCATTAAAAAGCAAAAAGAGGATATTACAAAAGATGCGGAAGAACTGTTTCAAGAATTTCCTACCACAGCTCTTTTACCTTATAGTTTATATGTAGAGGAACTAAAATTGTTCAAACATAATCAGAAGGGTATTGTTAGTGTACGGCTGGCTATTCGCATTTACACAGGTGGCGCTCATGGCAACTACTTTTATTATAGTTGGAACTGGGATAGGCAAAAGAATAAATTTATATCTTTAGATGAAGTGGTTAGCCCTGGACAGTTTACAAATCTTGTTAAACAA
>JANQSX010000009.1 GCA_028279085.1 Bdellovibrionales bacterium | reverse complement strand
ATCCCTATACCAATCCTGACGCCTCTGACAGATATAAAGTGTATCTAAAAGGTCAGGACTTGGATTTTTTTGGCTCACATTAGGAATTTTTCGGAAATCAGGAATAGGAATTTTTTCAACAGGAGGTTTATCCAAAAAAAGATAACCTATAGGAGTATGAACTGTTTTGGCAAATTTCTCCAACTGTTTTAGTGTTGGTTTTGCCTCACCAGTTTCCCATAACTTTAATTTAGGGATTTTTTTATAAAGACTCTGAATACTTTGACCACTTCGTTTTTTTGCCCAACGCAAAAGAGTCGGCTTTACAGCCACATAATTCATAGCTTATTTCTCCAAGAGTTTTTATTTTATCTTCAATAATAAAAAAGCTCAAATTGATTTTTTATAGCCCTTAACTACCCAAGTAAAAAGTCCATAAAAAGCCTTCAAAATAATAACTCCAAAGACACATCACACAATTGTAGCAAAATCTTAGCAGTTTTATTTATTTTTTTGGTTATTTTTACCTTTTGAGCGTCCTACCCGCTTCCTGCTTATCCCAACTATTTCCCTCGTAAAAGAGGTCAAATGCGAAAACCCCTTAAAGATTTTATAATCTAAGAAATTAGATTGTATCACAATCAAATTGTTGATTGAGTTTTTTGTAAACTTTTTCTCCTTCTTGTTTTCGACAATCTTTGAGAAAAGTTTTATGATCCTCTTTCGTATTTCCGAACCACTTAATTTTTTTATGATATTCTTTAAGTTTCTCGTAAAAACAGTACTGAGTTTTAGAGTCTTTATCAAAAACACCACCCATAAGATCCCCCCTTTCTATATATTCGAAAGTCCCTTCTGCAGGGGTATGATTTAAGGATATATAAAGGTCATGAAAATAATCCATGTCATAAAATCTTAAAACTTCCTCCATATTCAACTCCGTATTCCTCTTTTCTTCTTCAGGAACAATAGATTCATAACCTTGATTAAAAACATTGGCACAGGCTACTTGAATAGTCATATCATCTTTTCGAACACCTGACACACTTTCTACTATATAAAATTCTGCATAATATTTAGTATTAAGTATGGTGTCAGGAGGGAGGTTTTCCAAACATATTATATAATCTTGAAAAGCCTTATAAACTATATTTAAGTTTCCACACTTTTTTCTTATTCTATTTTGTTTAAGCTTCTCCTCATTATCTAATTGTTTTAGCTGTGTTTGATTTGAGTTAGAGAGATTGCAAGCAAAAAGACTTAATGATAAAAAATATAAAACCGGTAGCCTTATCATAAGATTCTCCGAAAAGCTAATAAATGTTAAAAATAGATATCGTTATAAATAGCACAATAAATAATCTTTAGCAAAAAAAAGGATGTTAACGATTATAGTTTGGTTACAACGGCTCTTTTTATTTAAGAGTTGAAACAGACCAAATCTGTACTTCACTAATCTTTATCCAAAAAGATGAAAGCCCTCCTGAAATAAGATAACACCTCCTCTATTTCTTTTACAGGAATTTTCCCTGTAAAAGCTCATAATCCTTCTTAGCCATATAAGCCGCACGATAGGAGCAGTGAGCTTTTTTTCCCAAGGCATAAGCTGAAATATGGGGATCATTATCAAGCAAAGCCCATAAATCTGCACGATAAGAAGAGCCCATCATAACTCTGTAACGATAAGGAAGGTGATTTTTTGCAATAACAGACACGGGAAAAATCTGACGAGGTCGCTCTGAAAAATATCCCTTGGGAACTCGGATGCAAGTTCTTTTAAACCTTTCATCCTCCCCTTTTATTTCAATAAGCATCTTTGTTACTTTTCGCTGTCCTCTTTTTATAAAACGATCTGCAAAATTAACTCTTCTACCTTTGTATAATTCAGACAATCTTTTAAACCTCTGATCCTTTATAAAAAGCCTTTGGACGTTGGCACACCAAAAAATTTTTACAAATTTGTGATCTGAATCACTCAAACTAAAAACAAATTTCGTAAGTCTATCCACATTGACTCTTAAATAATGAAGCGTGATCCAGTCCACCAAGAGCCCCCCTATACGATTGTCCTTATTATTAATAGCCTCTATGGAAGCGGAAATAAGAGAAGCCTCAATATTAGGGTCTATGGACTTTTTTCTGCCACTAAGGTTAAAACCTATAGCCCGAAGATCACTATCCAATGCTTTTCCTGTCTTTATTATAAAATTACTGAGACTCATAATCCAAATCCTTAAAAAGCTCTTTAACTTTAGAATCAACATGATCCGGCCAGGAAGGATGAGCTTCCTGATCTTTCACCCACTTAGCTGTTTCAAGTAATTCACTGCGAGAAGGTTTTAAAGCCAGAATCACTGATCTGGTCCTGTTCCCTTAAATCACAAAACCCCCACAACTTATCTTTTAAAAGATCAGGCCGACCTAAAGTGACAAAAGTAAGAGCTTTTCCATTAAAGAAGGGTTGCGTCCGAGATGACCATTTTTTTGGGAGATTCAACAACAGTTTATCTGGCCCATTGTTTATCCAGTTTTTAATTAAATAAACACCTTCTTTTTCTTTTTGAATACTCAAAACAAATACAACAACAAAGGGAGGCTATAATGAAAACAAGAGACTTGTTGAAAAAAATCAATATGTTTATTGTTATTATCTTATTTCAATGGGTGGGGAGCATCTGCAATGCGTACGCCTATCAAAATGATTTAACAGAAAATGAATATTATGCTTTGTTTGAAGAATTTATGGATGAATGCTTTGAAAGATGGTGTACTAAAGAATTTCAAATTTCAATTTCTGATTTCTTTTGTTCTTTTAAAAAGAAACAGTGTTCGTTCACACTTGATTTTTTTGAATATAGAACAGAACAGGGGGTTATTGAAGATTCTTTTGTGTCTCTTTGTTCAATTACAGTCCAATCTAAGGAAGAGCTATTCCCAAAAACCTTCAGAGTGCCCGATCATATAATGGAGCAAACTGAAAAGTGTGTGAATAGAGCTTATCCAAAGGCCATACGTTATTATGAAAGTTTATAGGTGCCAAAGCAATAGGTGCCAAAGCAACTCTCCACTTCCCAGCCTTAAACCTGCTGGGAAGAAGGGAAGATGTTACTCTTATTTCAGAGATAACGGGATTTTTTGAAAAAAGAAATGAAGAAACTAAAAAATAACTTTTAAAAAGAAGCTAATTATATTCTAGTTTATAGACATACCATATTTCTTTTTTAGAGTTTCGCCCTCCAGAGTGTGCTTCACAATTTTGCAATTTAGCTTCTCTTGTTTCTACTGCTTGGGCAGAAGATTTTGATTCATGAACACTAAGGACTATCCAACTTTTTATAGTTTTTCCTTGTTTTTTGTATTCGTTTATCAAGAGGGAGCATCTTTAAAACATTTATATTTTACCATATCCGCATAAGCTCTGCTCATAGCAGAAGCTTCCACATAGCCCTTGCTCATAATAGAGGCGTTGCTCTCGTCCCCAGAGTTTCCGATCGTAAAAGAGATTTTGCTCTCAGCTTTTTTCAAACTCTCATTCTCATGCGCAGAGGCTTTGCTCGTATCCGCAGAGGCTTTTTTAACAGAAGATTTTAGTTTTTGACAGACCCCTTTTTTTTGTTCCGTGTGCAACTCTATCGTCTCAATCAAATCATACTGATCACTATTATCAAACACAAAAGCTATAATAAGAAGCACTACGAAAACACCAACACCAACACCAACACTAAAAAACCATAATAATATTTTTTTCATTGTTCCACCTACTCTTTCCGGCTACCATCCGCGTACGGGCAAAACTTATATTGAAAGGCGCAATATAATGGAGAGAGCCGGCTACCATCCACGTACGGGCAAAACTCATAAACTATCTATCGGTTGAACATATAAAGTATTAAAAAAGCCGCACAAAAAAACAGTTCATACCGACCTAATAGTCGGTTTTTTCAGCGTTTTGAGGCTGTTTATCTGATGGTTTAGCTTCGTTAAGATATACGAGTTTCATTTGTTTTACATATTTTTATTTGTCAGAATATTTTTAAGAAGGCTTTAATTTTTTAAACCAGACCAGCATCACTTTAGTATCCTTTCGGTTTAAACAAATCAATGGAGAGTACAAGTGCTGTTACAAGAATCATTATTTTTTCTTCCAAAGATGCTGTTCGGTATTTAACACTCAGAGTTTCTCTGTAGGTAAGATATTCTCCCATACTGGGCCATTTTTTTTTAATGAGTCCAATTTCTTTTTTTCTTAAATTAAGAACGGGAAAGGTCCAGGGTTTTATGATAGGAGCTTTAATAAAAGCCACAAGTCTTTTTTCTTTTGATCTCAATTCATACTTTCTATTAAAAGGATCGAATCTCTCATATATATAAGCTAAAGTTTCGTGTTCATTGTTTTCTATAATGGTTGTAGAGGTTAAGATATGCATAGGTCTTCTTAAATACAAAATGGTTTTATAATCGCTGTCTGTTACAACCATTTGCATAGATCTACGTTTTGAAGCGTAACTGTTCCTTAGCCAAAAAGGAATGAACTTTTCTGTCTTAATCTCTTGAATCAACCCTAAAAGTTCTTGATCACCTCCTGTTATTTTATACTCATTAGCTGTCAACCCACCAGTATGCCTGAAGAATCTACTAAAAGATCCTCTATTTCCGTCTTCCTCAACACCCAAAGTTTGATTGATTTCAAATTCAGAAAGATTATTAAAAAAAGTAAGCAAGGGAGAATCCATAATTATTCTGTAGAATAGCAAATAAAAAAAACTTTTTCCATTTTGTTTTTTAAAAACCAAGAAAACTAAGCTGTATAGTCCAAGTTGAAAGTCAAAATACCAAATGGGGGCCGCGACAATTTAGAATAATAGAGGAGGGATTGGAAACCTATGTAGGTATATTGTAAGAATTTTATAACAGATAAATTTTTATTTGTCTTATCCCATACTAGTCAATACATGATGTAAGATGAAAAGAACTCTCCGTAATCGATACTGTAAGTAGCCCATAGACTGGCAATTATAAGACCGGGCTGTATGGGCCGTAAAGAAGAATGAAGGATCTGTCTTTTTGTCAGGAACATATTTAAGCAGTTCAGGTTTAACATTATATTTTTTTATGTTTTCAGGAGTAGGAGAAAATCCGGTCCACTCTTGAAATTGTTTAGGAGTCCAGCGCATGGCCTTGTCATCATAAAGTTCGTTGTTTAAAAAATCAAATCTCCATATAGTATAACTACCTGATTCAAGTTCCCTTTTATATGTCGTGATAATTTGACTTCCTTCATCGTAGGAACCTGCAAGGATGTCTCCAAAATAATCATCAAAATAAGGATCCTGTATTAAACGGCGTCCCTGTGCATTTGTTTGTATAAAAAACATCCTCGCTCGTGAAAACGACATATTGTAAAATGAAATTTCTTCACCCATCATACAAAAGTAGTAAAAAGTAGATGAACCGGAGCAGCTAGTGGATAAGAAAACAAACATTAAAACAATTAAATACTTAAGCTTGTTTCTCATATACTTTTTCAGGTGTTGCATAACATGATCAAGCATCTCTCATTCCTGACATATTCACAATATGTAATAGAAAATAAATGGTAGATTATAATGATTTTCCCTTAGTTTTTTGCTGTTTTGGAAGTTGTTTCTAGTGCCGCTTCTCAACAATCCAAGTAGAAGCGAAATCAACCAGATCCTTTACCGGTATTAATCGTGATTCCGAAGAACCAATCAATCCCTTATTAACTCGAAACTTTTTCTCAAAATCGTTTCCAAGAAGTTCAAAATCATCATTATTATATTTATAATCACGAAATTCTTTCCATACACGCAGTCCATTTTCGATAATTGGCCCTCCAGATTTTTCCGTAGGAAAATTATCGACCATAGTTTCCGCTAAATGCAGCGAAGTATTGGAGTCATAACCAACGCCAATTAAAAGTATACTTCCTTCATCTTTGTAAAGTTCGCCCAAAGGTGAGTCTATTGACATAGAAAACTCTATTTTTTGAGACTTAATATAATCTGAAGCATTCTTTCCCCAAACGGCAAATGAGTTTGACGGGTGATAACTTCTTTTCACTCCTTCAAAACTTCTAAATACTTCTGGAATTTTTCCCATGCGCTCAGTAGGTGTTGTTCGAGGATTAAAAGCCGGCATTGTCTCGCGTATTTCAGACCACCAAGATTCAGGCACAGAAGGATTTTGCCAAATAGAAGGTTCTGAAAGAGTAGATGAATGAGTTGGCATCATGATCAATCCATCCTCAGTA
>JANQSX010000237.1 GCA_028279085.1 Bdellovibrionales bacterium | reverse complement strand
CCATAGGTTTTAACAGCTCTCTGGAGTTTTTTCTGATCCAATTTCCTGAGTTGTTTTTTTAGGAGATTTTTATTTTTTACATTATCCTCTGCTAATTTATCAAAGCGGTTTAAAAACTCTACATATAAAAATTCTTTGGAAAGTCTTTTAGGAGCTTCTCTCCACCTGTAAAAATGGTAATGTTTTCCATTAAACTGAAAATCCCCATGTCGTTTGCGGTTAAACACTATTCTTTTATTATGGAGTTGAGTTAATCCCAAACCTAAGCTGTTAAACAGGTTTAAATCATATACAACAAATCTATCATCCTTTAAAAAAGCCTTTAGCAGTTGCGTTTCTTCAGGAAGAGCTTTGCCAAAAGGAGTTGTCTCAGGGCACATATAGAGACCGTTTTGTATTTTCACAAGAGCCCTTTCTAAAACCAGTGTTTTCAAATGGCGGTCAACATTACTGGATAAATGTATAAAATCCTCCCGCCGATAGGTTGCTCTTGGTTTTAATTTTCTTTTCATTTTTTCTAAACTGTTCATACTTAAAATATCGATTATATCAGACATTTTGTCAATTATTTTATTAAAAATTCATGTAGTATGGAACTTTATAGATTAATAAATCTCATATATTTCTGTCATTTTCGGACTTAACCCGGAATCCACTGGATTCCCGCCTGCGCGGGAATGACGAGTTTACGTGGGAATAATGGTTTTACTAGAAAAGATGGCGTTCCCTACGGGATTGCCAAGGGAAAGTTGGAATCCCTGCAAAAAAATGCAAAAATCCAATAAAACTAAGTATAAACCCGCCATGCTTTTTCCCGGCTTTGCCCGCAGTTTCCCGCTCTATCTAAGTAAATCACAGCGAAATCACAGCGTGTTTTGAAAAAATGTAAAAATCTTGTATATTTTTCCTGTTTTTTCATTTGCTTTTATAGTTAAAAATGACGATAATACAGGAAGTCACGCCAGTCTCAAATGGCTGGTCGCGAGGCCACTTAAGTGGCCTTTGCTTTTTATTATGAAGACATTTGTTTATATTGATAGTTTCAATCTTTACTATGGTTGTTTAAAAAACACTCCTTACAAATGGCTCAATGTCAAAACTCTCGTTGAGAGACTTTTATCTTCGCAACATTCAATATCTGCAATTAAGTATTTTACAGCTCGTGTATCTTCAAAGCCAGAACAGCCAGATCTGCCTAAGCAACAAGCTTTGTATTTTAGAGCATTAAAAACTATTCCTAATCTAAATATCTTTGAAGGACATTTTTTAATGAATGTGTCCCGATTGCCAATTATTCCAAATAATAAAGTGAATACCTGGAAAGACTTTATAAGATCACAAAAGCTTGAAAGAGCATTTGTTCTTAAAGTTGAGGAAAAAGGATCAGATGTTAATTTAGCTTCTCAGTTGTTAATGGATGCTTTTAAAAACAGATATGATTGTGCTGTTATTTTATCTAATGATTCTGACTTGTTTACTCCTATGGAAATGGTAAAGAAAGAATTTAAAAAGAAAATCGGACTTATCACACCAAACAAACATCCTTCTCGTCATTTAATGAAAGTCGCTAATTTTGTAAAACCAATAAGGTCAAAGGCTCTTTTAAAAGCCAGTCAATTTCCCGAAACATTAGAAGATAAAAGAGGGACAATTTCTAAACCTGAAGAATGGTGAAAAGAACATGGAAGTGAAGATACCAAAGCTTTCAATATGTGGTGGTTCATCAGTAGAATTTCTGAGGTTGGGAACAAATCAATAATCCTGATTTTAAACGTATCGAATTCGACACCTTTAAAAACAAAACAGAAAGTAATGCTTTTGTTTAATCCCACAAAAGATAAAACGGATATTTTAAATGCGGCTTTATTTGAAATGACAACCAAAGAATGGAGAGAGAAAACCCAAAACTATTCATATCTCTGGCTTATTGAATTCCTTGGGTTTTGGAAAAAAATTAATAATCAATCTTTTAAACTGGTCGAATTCAACCAGTTTTGGAAAAGGTTCATTATTGACTAAAGTTTGACCGATAAGGCTGTTCAGCCAAGAGGTCAAAATCATGAAAAAAATCTTCTCAATCAATCTAATCTTAAAATTGTTTAAATTATTTGTCATTACTTTAAGTTTTTTAGCTGTCTTAGGTATGGCTATTTCAATCTTATATCTATTAGATAAAAACCAAAGACTAGAAAAAATTACAGAACAAAAACAGGAAGCTATTTATAGATTAGAGAAACTTTTGTCAAAGAAGCAACTTAAAGGCTATCAAAGAACTCCAGAATGGAAAGCTTATGTTCAAACACACCATGCCCTTCAAAGAAACCCTAAATATCAAGCCTATAGCAAAATAGCAAAAACTTATTATAACAACCCTGAAACAGAAACTTTTAAAGAAACTCCTGAAAGAAAGGCTCTAGAAATACTAAGGCAAGCTTATAGAGAAACTTTTGAATACCTAGCTTATGTAAAAGCATTTCAAACCCTTAGACAAACCCCTGAATTGAACACTTATAAAAAAGCACGAATGGCTTATGAAGAAACTCCAGAATATAAAGCATGGCAAAAAGCAGAAAGGGCTGGTGAAGAAACTCCGGAATGGAACACTGTTGGAAAAGCTGTTGAAGTCTTAAGCAAAACTACTGAATATAAAGTCTTTGTTAAGGCATATAATCCTAGAATGAAGACTCATGGATACAGGAAAAAAGAAAGGCAAGCTTATATAGAAACTCCAGAATATAAAGCATGGCAAAAAGCACAACGGGCTTATGAAGAAACTCCAGAATATAAAGCAAGACAAAAAGCATTTGAAGCCTTACAACAAACTCCTGAAAAAAATTATTATGATAGCTTTATGTGGGGAGAATGGGGAAAATGATGATTAGGATTTGTTGCATTACAGTTTTAGTCAGAATATTTATTTTTTCCGATATTTGTAGCCCATCCACTTGTTTAAAACTTTAACCCGCTTTATTTTTTTTTGATTTAATAGCTCATTAATAAAGCCTTGAGCTATCTTATCATTATGTGTACCTGTAAAACTATAAGCTTCCACTGTTTCTTTATTCAAACCTTTAAACAAATCCAATTCTCTTGTTACATCTGAAGGGCCAAGTGGCAAATCTTTATATTTTTTAAAAAATTCAAGTACAGATTCTAAAAGCTCTTTCTGTGCTTTTTGTGCTTTTCTCTTTATATCTTCTTGTTGCATTATTTATCCCTCCTTATATAATAGCTTGTCTTACCTCTTCTGCATTTTTATTTCTGTATTCCTCCCATATTTCTTTGTTTAATGTTGAATAATTAGAATAACCTCTTCCTTTTTCTATGTATTTAATATTTTGTAATTTAAGGGAAAAGCTATTGCTGGAAGAAGAAAAATTCTTTTTAAATAGATCTTTTATTTCAGGATTTTTCGGCCATTGGTTCAAATTTTGGTTTTTCTGTTTTAAAGTTTTGTAAGCAAATAAAGCGATTAGTTCATGTTTACGGTTCCATTTCATCTGTTTTCTCTTCTGCATTGTTTACCTCCTGTTATTATAATTAACTAAATAACATATTTACTATTTATGTAATACAATTTACTATTCTTGTAAAGTCTTTTTTTATTTAGATTGAGAAAGTTCGTAAAAATGGGGATTATATTGTTAATATAGCTAATGAAAACTTATTTTAGCAGTTATTAGAATGGCATTTTTGAAATCATATATAATTCACGCAGAAAAAGATTTTTAAATAAAAAGTTTAAGTAATTCCAATATTGGATAAAACTGAAACCACTTTGATGGCTTTCAGTGGTAGGAGGTTCCGGCTGAAAAAGAGAAAGCACAAAAACAACAACAACCCGCCGTGCTTTTTTCCCGGATTTTCCCATCTTTTCCCGCTCTATCTAAGTAAATCACAGCGAGTTTTTGGAAAACTTGTTTTTTGATATTTTGTTCTTGATTTTTTTTCTAAAATTACTGATAATTAAAAATGACATCCCCACTTGTTTCGGTGAGTGGGTGCGAGGCGACCGAAAGGTCGCTTTCGTCTTTTAAGAGAGATATATTTTGCAAACTAAACTTTCTAAGCCCTTTAATACCATTGTTTATATTGACGGGCTAAATCTTTTTTATTCTTTAAAAAAGACCCCTTATAAATGGTTGAACATAGAAGCTCTTATTAACTCTGTTCTGGATTCTTC
>JANQSX010000165.1 GCA_028279085.1 Bdellovibrionales bacterium | reverse complement strand
TCCCTTTATCGGTCCGGACAAGGACATTCCCGCACCGGATGTAGGTACCAACTCGGAAACCATGGCCTGGATGTTAGATACTTATTCCATGGAGTCCGGCTTTTCACAAACCGGAGTAGTGACAGGAAAACCAATTGAAATCGGTGGTTCAAAAGGAAGAAACTGTGCCACCGGACTAGGAGTGGTCTATATCTTAGAAAAAGCACTAGAAGTGCAAAGTAAAAACATTAGTGAAGTCACTATAGCTATACAGGGCTTCGGAAAAGTAGGTCTCCATGCCGGTGTAGAAGCTCATGCTTTGGGGGCACGTGTAGTAGCTGTCAGCGACCGATCAGGGGGAGTTTTTAATCCAAAAGGGCTTAATATTACAGATTTAATACGCTATATAAATGAAAACCGTTTTTTAAAAGGCTATCCTAAAGCTAAAACTATCTCCAATGAAGAACTTTTATCTCTAGATGTAGATGCACTTATTCCATGTGCTCTAGACGGAGTTATCAATAAGAATAACATGAAAAATATAAAAACCCCGCTTATTGTGGAAGGGGCAAATGGCCCGACAACTCCGGAAGCCGGTGAATACCTGGTTAATCATGATGTTTTAATAGCTCCCGATATTCTAGCTAACGGAGGCGGAGTGGTTGTAAGTTATTTTGAATGGGTTCAGGACATTGGTTGGCTGTTTTGGACAGAAAAACAAGTGCGCGATAAACTCAGAGACATCATGTATGATTCTTTTGATAGAGTCTGGAATTTTTCAGATGATTATCCTAGTAAAGGGAAATATAAAGACCTGCGGATGGCGGCAATGGGTGCATCCCTTATGCGGTTGGAAAAAGCTATGAAACTCAGAGGACAAGCTTGGTAAAACTTCATCTCCTTATTCCCCCCGGTTTTGCTCATCAATTAGCCGATTTATTTTTTTCTATTTACTCCAGTGCAATCGGAAACAAAAAACCACCGGAATGGAATTCCGTTCATTGGAAAAATCTTTATTTTCCAAACCCTTTATCTCCGGCAGGAGGCGTTGACAAATCAGCAAAACACTTAAAAGCCTGGTGGGCTTTAGGAGCTGGTTTTATTGAAGTAGGTACAGTCACTCCCCTACCACAAAAGAAAAATCCTGGCTCAACCCTTAAAAGAAATATTAAAGAGCAAGCTTTGTGGAATCATCTGGGTTTTCCCGGAGAAGGCTTGGAAAAAGTGCAAAAAAGACTTAAAGAGCTACAAGACTTTCATCCCACACCCATCTTTGCCAATATTGGCAAAAATAGAAATACACAGAATGAAAAAGCGGAAGAAGATTACATACAATGTATTTCCTCTCTTTACCCTTATGTAGATGCTTTTGTGATCAATATTAGCAGTCCCAACACAAAAGGATTAGGAGAGCTGGCTCAACCAAAAAGATTAAAAACATTACTCCAAGCTATTTTCAAGGCTCTTCACTCTACCGAAAAAAACAAAAAACCATTTTTTATTAAATGGAGTCCTGATTTGAAAGAAGATGAGTTTTTACAATCTCTAGACATAGCCTTGGAATGTGGAGCTGAAGGACATATTATCTGCAATACCAGCACACAAAGGGAAATAAACAACATTTTTCCAAATTATGGGGGAATATCCGGTGCTCCACTAGCCAATATTTCAAAAAAAAGACTAAAACTAACAAATAAGCATTTAGGAATAGAAAGAAAAAACCAACTTCTTATTTCAGTTGGAGGGATTTTAAAACCGGAAGATGTGTTTGAAAGATTGAATATGGGTGCCGATTTGGTACAAACTTACTCCGCCCTTGTTTTTCAAGGCCCTTTTTTCCTGCAAAAGGTGTTTCAATATCAAACTAAAACTGCAAAACCAGATAAATAAAAAAAATATTTGCCAAAACAGAAAAACTCATTAATAATCCCGATTAATGGCTAAGAAGACTCAACAACTTAATTTTACAAAATCGGACCTTATTCAAGAAGTGTCACAGAAACACAATACCACAAAAGCGGTAGCTACTCTTATTGTTAACAGTATTTTGGATTCTATCACTAATACTCTCAAACAGGGCAATCGGGTGGAAATACGCGGACTGGGTACTTTTGAATTGAGAGAATACAATTCCTATCAAGGACGAAATCCTCAAACAGGAGAAAAAATTCAAGTAAAAGCTAAAAAACTACCTTTTTTCAAGCCTGGTAAATTCAGAAACAAAGTCAACAGTAGTCGTCCCTAAAGTCATCAACGAGGTAATACTGAAATACGAATAGGTATGCCTTTTAAATTCCATTTATTTTGAATCTGACGAACTAAAAAACGACGATAAGAGTCCCGAACCCCTTGCGGATAATTAGCGAAGGCAATAAAAGACGGTGGTGTCTGATGGGTTTGTGTCAAATAATAAAACTTCACATCCTGTACTCCATAAACCGGTGAAGGGGCTTTACGAATGACTTCCGTAAAAAAACGATTCAATTCTGAAGTGGTAATACGAAAATTTAATTTTTGATGTACCTCATCCACTTTTTTCATTAAAGCACCCAAGCTGGTGGCATCTAGAGCACTAATAAATACTATTGGTAAATTAGAATAAAAACGAAACTTATTCTGCGCATTCTTTCTATATTCCGTTTTGGTTTTACCCTGTTTTATGGCCAAATCCCATTTATTCACTACTAAAATAACCGCCTTATGTTCCGCCACACAAAAATCCAGAAGACGAGCATCTTGTCGGGAAGGACCAATAGAAGCATCCACCAAAAGCATTACTACATCCGCTTGTTTGAAACTTTGACGAGTTTTTAACTCAGCTAGAGACTCTGTTTTTTGATCTTTCTCTATGTTTTTTTCCACTCCCGCTGTATCTACTAAAGTGTAAGTCTTCCCCCCATATTGAAACTGATCTTTAACGACATCCATTGTGGTACCAGCCACCGGTGAAATAAGTGCCCGATCTTTTTTCAATAGAGCATTACATAATGTGCTTTTACCAACATTCGTCTTACCTGCTAATAAAAGACAAGCATGATGTGAAACACTATCTGCTGCACCGGTATTTTTATTTTTAGCATGAGACAGAATCCACTCCACTGTTTCAGAGACTCCCCTGTCTTTTTCAAAAGCACATGGCAAAAGGTTAATTCCCATGCGATAAAAATCACTCAATAAGGATTCTGACTGGTCCAACTTATCCACTTTATTAACAAGAGCCAGGAAAGGTTTGCCGGATTTTTTAACCAGGTGAAATGTTTTTCTGTCCTCTTCCATAAAGCCGGAACGAGCATCCATTACAAATATGACAAGATCCGATTGCTCAATAGCCTGTCGAACTTTTTTGTCAATCAAACCGCCCCAATGAGATTCTTCCGACCAGAGCCCGCCGGAATCCCAAACTTCAAAGTCCACTCCCCACCATGAAACTCTTTGCTTCAGAATATCCCGTGTTACCCCCGGCTGATTAACAACCAGAGCCTTTCTTTGACGAGCTAAACGATTAAATAGGGATGACTTTCCTACATTAGGTCTCCCTACAATTAATACCTTATGCAATTGTTTTACTCCTGTGACTTAAAAAAAAGAGACACTCCATAGATCTTTCAAAGCGGCATAAGCGGCATTCTGGGTGGCTTCCCTTTTACTAAATCCTCTCCCCGTACCTAAAACACCACCATCAAGAGAAATTTCTACAGAAAACATTTCCTGCAAACGCCCATTTACTTTTCCTTCTTTATAAATTAAATCCTTTTGAAATCTATTATAAATGAATTCATCAAGTATAATTACGTAATTTTTTTTTGTATTAACAATAGTCCTCAAAGGTTCTATTTTAACAACATCCCTAAATAAAAAAATAACTAGTTTTTTAGCCTCCCAGTAGTTTCCGTCTAAATACATATTACTTAAAGTAGATTCTAAATCAAAATCACGAACTATAGTCTGCGTAATCCATGGTTTTATAAGTGCCCTCTTTTCTCCCAAAAAACTAGGTTTAGCTTTGGGATATTTTTGCATTAATACATCAATTATATATAAATTAAAAATATGCTGCCCTAAGGATTTAAACTTACTTTGAAAATCAGGTGAAGAATCAGAGATCAACAAATCCTCATAACCTCTACTCGCAAAATTTTGTTTAATATCCTCATCAATCAAGCGTCTTACCACTCGTTTAGCTTCTCCATAACCTCCATCCAAATATACGGCACCTACCACAACCTCCAATAGATCAGCTAACCTCCTTTTTGATTGTGTATTATACTGTTGATCCAACTGAAAAAAAAGAGCTAAATCAGACATAACTACATTACTCACTAAACGCACCCACACCTCATTTATCTGTTTTCTTGTAGCATTAGGGTATTTATCTACAAGAATATTATATACACTTAGGTTGAAAACCGCATCTCCTAAAAATTCTAATCTCTGTTGATGTAATTTACTAGATTGAAGCATAACCTGCTTCCTTAAGGTTCCCTGCTTGCCCCTTCGCTTTTTAAAAGAATATCCAATCCGTCTTCCCAGAGAACGAATAGATCCTGTTTCCGGCAATCTTTTTTTCTTTTTTACTCCTGAATGTTTAGCGGACGAACCTTTAGATGAACCTTGATGAATAGATCCATTTCCTGATGAACCGTTTTTATTTTTTACCCCTGAATGTTGAGTAGATGCACTATTAGACGGGCTACTTTGACTTCCTTTTTTTTGCTCTAGATAACGAACCCAGACTTTTCTGTGACCAAACTGTCTATCACTTCTAAAAGATTTTGAACAAGCACCAACAGGCGGAGTATCAATAAAAAAAAGAATACAAATAAAAAGAAAGCACTTAATAATTTTACTATGTATTGTCATTTACAAAATCTGTAACAATATTTCATCTTTTTGTAAATAATCTGAATAAGGCTTTACAGGCTTTTAACATCTATCGTGTAAAAATTTCAAAGAAAAAGAACCACTGTAAATTATATTTTTATTGTTTTTAAAACAGATCTTACTTGAGAAGCCATTTGTCTTTTTCTTTCCTCTAGAGAAAACTTTTCTTTTATTTCCTCTGAGCTAAGATATTTTAAAACTGTTTTTTCTTTTAAAAGTTTTTCCGGTAAAAACTCTCCTGGTTGAAGAGAGAAACTCACCGACTGAATCAATTCATAAGCAACTGATCGAGACATTCCCTTTTGCACAAGAGTGGTTAACAATAAAGAAGAAAACACCACCCCTTTACTACTTTGTAAATTCTTAAACATTTGCTCTTTATCTACATAAAGATTTTTAATTACTTCCGCCATGCGAGTTAAAGCAAAATCACATAAAATAAAAGCCGATGGAAAAATGACTCGCTCTACAGAGGAGTGGGAAATATCTCTTTCATGCCATAGCACTGTATTTTCCAAAGCCGGTACTATATAAGAACGAAGCAAGCGCGCCAAGCCTGTAACATTTTCCGAATAAATAGGATTTTTCTTATGAGGCATGGCACTGGAACCCGTCTGCCCGGGAGCAAACCCTTCAGAAACTTCTCTTACTTCTGATCTTTGCAGATG
>JANQSX010000118.1 GCA_028279085.1 Bdellovibrionales bacterium | reverse complement strand
CTCCGCCACCAAACAGAAGATCTGCACCGGATTGAATGACCTGAAGAGATATTTCATCAAAATTTTTTCTGTTTTTTGACTGAGCTACAAAAATAGCTGTGCCAGGTTCCATTAAAACACCGGACTGACAAAGAGCCACGGAAAAACCTTTTCTCTTGGCCTCTGTCATAATAGAAAAAGACTTGCCACTGGCAGACAAAACAGGTTCTCCGTTATCCCTACCAAAACTATGAATGCCCACTTTTACTCCATAAGCATGAATGGTGGCTCCTGCATTGGAAGTGGCTCCTAAATATTTTTTGGTATGCCCGCGATAAACAGCCATATTTGTCATCTTATCCCATGCCAGGAAACCGTCCGGCCCGGCTTGAATTAAACGAATGGCATCCCAATGAGCTAAAGACATTCCATCGGGATGAAAAAATATCACACTACCCGTAGGCTTACAGGATGTAAATAACAACAAAAACAAAAAACAAATAAGGGTTTTAAAAAAAAACATCTTTTATTTTCCTATTAATTTTGAAAATACAGAATCCTGAAGTTGATACATTTTTTGAGCGGCAGCCCCTCCATTCTCATGCTCAAAGCCCAGCAAATGCAATATGCCATGCAAAATCAAATAATACAGCCATTCTTCCTTTGAAAAATCTTTTGGTTTTTTTTTATCAATAACAGAAAGACAAAGAGCCAGCTCCCCTAGTGAACCTTCCTCTACAGCGGAAAAGCTAAGAATATCAGTTATTGAATCTTTGTGACGAAAAACTTTATTTAATCTTTGTATTTCTTTTTCACTAACGAAAACCAAAACAAGATTTTTATTTAAAAGTTTTGTTTGAATATGCCTTTCCTTTATTTCATCACATACCTTACATACCCATTGGGTTAAATCTTTTTTGTCAATGGTTTGCTC
This sequence comes from Bdellovibrionales bacterium, assembly GCA_028279085.1. GTDB lineage: Bacteria > Bdellovibrionota > Bdellovibrionia > Bdellovibrionales > UBA1609 > JANQSP01. Next base: position 5,658 of record JANQSX010000118.1, on the reverse strand, counting down.
ACTATTATTGATAATTTGTATTTTCATCTTATTTATTCCTATTCCGTCTATATCATTTTTCTTTCTATATCATTATTCAAATATTCACCTCAAACAAAAGGCCAGGCCAACTGTTTAAATAATAGCTAAAAATCGTATCAAAATGATATAAATAAAAATTATCTATAAAAATTCAATGTTTAAACAAACCAAAAATGATAAAATCTGATAAAATAGGCACAATAATTCTTTTATAAACTAAGAAAGAAGGAGTATTTAATGAAAATATTTTATATGTCATTTATTGTAGCTATTGCCTTTACTCTTTTACCAGCCGATGCGGGATTTCTCAGAAGAAAGAAAAAAGTAACAAAAGTAGTAGAGTGTCCTAAAGCAGTAATGGAAGGTGTGTTTGTGAGCCAAGACTGCAAAAGCAATACACGAGTGTGCCCTGTTGCTGTAGAACAAAGTTCTCTTTTACATCCTAGCTGTCAGGGCTTAACTAAAAAGTGTCCCTCCAAAAGTAACAGCATTCCACCAGGATGTAACAGTGTAACGACTTTAAATGATGGCAGTACCGGTGGCTTAGGTGGAGAAGCTGTGGATTGGGCATGTACAACTGATGACAGTGGTGTCGGTACTTGTAAAACCGAAGAACAATGCACAGTAGAAAATAATATAAAAAGATGTAGAACCTGTACTGAAACTATCTCCGTTCAAGCATCCGAAGATGATGATGACAGTGGTACTACCAGCAGCGGTAGCAGCAGTAGTAGCGGTGGATCAGGAACAAGTGTACAGTAGTTTTTTAAAATAATTAGAAATAAATCTCTTAAGTCACAATGAACCAAAAGTATATTAAAAAACATAAGAAATTATTTTGACGAGATATGGACAGCCTGTTGTTGCAACCTGGTCGCGACAACAGTGTCGCGACACACCATTAACAATTTATCTCAAGAGATTAGCGAAAGGGCAATAACAATGAAACAAGAGTCCACACACACACACACACACACACACACACACACACACACACACACACACACAATAATATCAACTAAAAATCAAGCTCAAAGCAATGCACAAAGTAAATTACACTATGTGAAGAACAATAAAGGTTTTGGTTTACTTGAAACACTCATTGCGTCTGCTATTGGTTTGGTTTTGATTTTTGCTTTGGCAAAAGTCACTTTTGGAACAAATAAATTTTATACAGCTATACAATCCGTTTTTGATGAGCAAGATTTGTCTTGGGCTTTAGGAAGAGTGTTAACGGATGATAAATCTTGTAAAAGCAATCTAAGGTTTTCCCGTTTGAATAATAATAATAGAGACAACACTTTGATCACTGGAGATATAACGGCTTTAGTACAAGGTTTAAATGATCCCAATGTTCAGGATATGCCATTGGTAACAGTGGGTCAGAAATTTAAAAGCTTGGATATAATTGCAATCAAGTTATCCGGCCCCTCTGTTATTGATCCTAGAACACAAGCTGTCAGTAGAGAGTTGAAAGTTTATTTTAAAAGGAAGGGAATTAAAAACAGAGACAATTTACCTTGTGACAACACTGATCAGTCCGGTTGTTATTCAACCGGATGCTTTCTTAAATATCAAACTGCAAATACGCAAAGCGATCCGGAAGTGACAATGTGTGATGTTCAGACCTGTGCAGGGAAGGGTAGCGATCTAACAGGGATAAAATGCACTAATGGTTATCTTGTGGGGTTTGATAATAATGGCCGGAAGATTTGTCAAAACTTAAGTGATTTATGGAGTTGTCCCACTGGTCAAATGATTAAAGGGTTTGATTCTTCTGGGGTCGCTGTTTGTGGTACTTTAGACCTATGTGGGGATAACGAAGCACTGAAGGGTTTTAATCCGGACGGAACAAAGAATTGTGTAGCATTGGCATCAAATGTGCAACAGCCACCACCACAGCCACCACCACAGCCACCACCACAGCCACCACCACCAAAGCCCTCGCCAAAACAGCCACCTAAAACTTGTGACAGAAATTGTAAGAGTCAATGTGTCATTGGCAGTAGGAGACGTTGGAGTTTCGGAAAGTGGAAGATAAACTATGACCGTAATTATTGCTATCGGGAAAAGACTTCTTTGCTATGTAAGGCACATACATGTAGTATAAAAAGTGTAAGATGTTTTGGCGACAAATATGGGAAATGGATACATGATTTCCAAAGAGAAACAAAACCAATTAGCAATAAGTGGGATTGCCGTGATTGATAAATAAAAATTTATAAAAAAATGAAGTGTACGGGATGTTATGGGTTGGTTTGCTTGTAGAATCCCAATAGATAGGTGACAAGTGGCAAGTTCTCTCTTATTTTAGACAATTTTAAATAGGAGGATCTTAAATGAATAAGATAGAAATGAAACGACAAATTAAATTAAAATTACGGATAAAAATCACGCAACAGTTTTTTGTAGAAATTTTAAAAGAGAGAGTAGTCTCTTTTTTAGGTCTTTAGAGTAATAAAAAACTCAAGGCATATTTAACTCTTTACAGAATGTTGTAAAGGGGAGTATCCTTCCATAAGGAGTCTCAACATCTGCTGTTTTTAAATGGACTTGATAAAAAACAGGAATGGAGGTTCTATGTTTAAAGTATTTTATAGAAGGCGCCGGATTTTTGTCTCCTGATTTACACTCCACTGCAAAGAGAGGTTTTTTATTTTTTATCACTACAAAATCCACTTCTCTTTTGTCAGTATCTCTTAAAAACCTCAGTTCCATTTTTAATCCTTCTGTATCTTCTAAAAAGTGACAATATTTCAACAATTGGCAAGCCATAAGGTTTTCAAATCGGATACCCTTCTCCTGAATATAAGACCAGTCATACAAGTAAAGTTTTTTTTCTTTTTTTACGGCACGAATAGAAGGTGAGCCAAAAGGGGGAATACGAAAGCAAAAGTAAAAACTTTCTAAAATAGAAAGCCATTTTTCCACTGTTTTGTGAGCAACTTGCAAATCCTCCATAAGACTTTTTATAGATAAAGGGGCACCGACTCTTTCCGGTAAAGCATTTACCAAAAGTTCTATTAAACTCAACTCTCTGATATTTTCCAAATCTCTTATATCTTCATGTACAAGAAGCTCTTTACAATTTTTATGCCATCTATTTAAAATTTTTGTTTTAGCTTTTAAAAAAGGTTCAGGAAAGCCTCCCCATTTAAGGAGTTCTTCTAAATCTTTAGCTGTTGGTTTTGAATGAATTTCTCTTAAAGACAATGGATGAAGGCGATACAGGTAATAGCGCCCGAGAAGAGAATCTCCTCCCCGTCTATAGTGGGAAAAGCGAGCAGAGCCTGTTACTAAAAAAGATTTTTTATATTTATCATAAAACCCTTTAATTAAATTTCTCCATCTTGCATATTTGTGGATTTCATCCAGGATAATAATTTTTTGATTTCCCGGGAAGCGCCCTTTAAGGATAAGTTCTCTATCTGCAATGTAGTCATAATTTAGATAACATGGGTTTTTTGGGCTGGAATCTTTTAAAAAGGAAAGAGCTAATGTGGTTTTTCCCGCCTGCCTTGGACCATTGATGAAAACCATCTTATCTTTTAAATCCGCCTTAATATCCTTTTTTAAATATCTTTCAATAATTTTCATAAATCTACTGAATATAATATGAGTATTTTTGACTATTGTCAACTTTACTCATGAGTTTTTTTGACCATTGTCAAATATGCTAATAGCTATAAAAACTCTGCAAACTAATGGATCACACAAAAATCACGCACAAGTTTTTGAGTATTTTTTACTCACAAATAGAGGTCACCAAGGTTTTATCTGCACGGAGAGATTGGACTTTATGATCAATCTAACAAGCCTCATACTTTTCCAAGATCGACTCCATCAGATATAGTGAGTAAACTCTTATATTTGAAGGGAAGCAAAGAATAAAAAAATATTGATTATTTTTTTACTTTTTTCTTTATCAGTTTTAGAAATTCTTCCGCTTGAGGTAAACGCAATAAGAAGGCCGATCCAAAATATATAAAAACAGTAGAAGCCATCACAAATAAGAGCGCGCATAAAGAAGGAAGAAGTCCACTCATAAAATTTCTAAAAACTTTTATACAAAAATCAAAAGAAAAGAAAAAGTATACCGCAAGGACAGCCAATATCGGTAGAGAACAAAGCAACCTTTTCACAGTTCTGAATAAATAGAATCGTCCAACAAAATAAGGGTAAGCTCCCGCCAAAAGACACATAAAGAAAAAATTAGACACAACAGTTGCTCCTATTAGACCCTCCAACCCAAAAACTCTAATCATATAAGGAGTAAAAAACCAATGAAACAAAACATATAAACAGGAACAAACGGCTGGATACCAAGTGTTTTTTACAGCATAAAAACAAGTGGCCAAGACTCGTGATAGAGATGAACTAATAAGCAATAAAGAATAAATTTTTAACACTATAGCTGTTTGCTTTGCCGTAAAAGCATCAAACCGTCCCCTTTGAAACAAAACTTCCACGATTGGAAGACCCAAATAATAAAAAAATAAAGCGCAAGGTAAAATAAGAAATAACAATATATCTCTTTGATCGGCGGCGGTTTCCAACATTTGTGTTTTTTTTCCCTGAGCTACGAAATGGGAAAGACTGGGAAGTAAAGCCGTTCCCAAGCTAATAGCGATCAAGGAACGGGGAAGTTCTAATAATCTATCTCCATAGTAAATATAAGTGTGAGTCCCCTCCTCCAACCAGCCGGAAAAATATAAATTTAACAAGCCAATCAGGGCAAAGCCTCCCACTCCGAAAATACCTGGTAGAAAACGACTACCCATAAGTTTTAAATCACTATTAGAAAAAGAAAAACCGGGATAAGGTAAAAAGCCTAAACGAAAAAGCAAAGCCCCTGTTAAACCCACTTGAATAACACCACCTGCTAATACCCCCCAACATAAAAGCAAAGGAGGAAAGGCAAAAATATCTTTTGGAAAAAAAGAAAACACGATGATACAAATATTTAAAAAAGCCGGTGCTAAAGCGGGAATAAAAAACCTCCCCAAAGCATTAGCAATACCTGTAAAATAAGCATAAAGAGTCACTAAAAATAAATAAACAAATAACAAACGAGCCATCATCACAGCCATTCGCACTTTTCCTTCCACTTCTGCAAAAGGAGTACCGGCAAAAAGAGTGCGCAATAAGGGATCCATAAAGATAATACCCAATACAGTTAAAATGGAAACAACTACCAATAAAACAGTATAGACACTGTTCATTAGATTCCTGGCTCTTTGCTCTGATTGCTCCTGAGAAGATTCAGATAAACACTGTATGAAAACAGGGATAAAACTAATGGAAAGAGCACCTTCCCCTAAAAACCGACGAAAAAAATTAGGCATTCTGAAAGCAACGAAAAAAGCATCTGTTTCCGTTCTGGAAAAAAAAGCACCTATTATCATGTCTCTAACCATACCCAAAATACGAGACATAAAAGTTCCCGTTGACATGAGCAAAGCGGAACGTACCACCTTTTGATTACCTTCTTGCTTTTTAAAAAAAATAGCCACAATTCTTCCTATTTAAAAGTACTATCTAAAATACATACTCCAACAAAACTTAAAACTTGTCAGATGAAAAAAGCCATGATAAACCTTTTATTCTAATAAGGGGAGTAAATTATGGCTAATCACA
>JANQSX010000099.1 GCA_028279085.1 Bdellovibrionales bacterium | reverse complement strand
CGCCTGGATTGGACCTCTTTTCAACCTCAACCAATTATTGGTGTGGATGAAGCCGGTAGAGGATGTCTGGCTGGTTCTGTGTTTTCCGCCGCAGTTATTCTAAAAACAAAAGAAATTTATCCTGACTCAAAACAAATATCACCGGAAAAAAGAAAAGAACTAGCTGCACATATTATGAATAAACATATATATGCTGTAGGGACAGCTAATGTGGATGAAATAGAAAAACTGAATATCCTACAAGCTGCTTTATTATCCATGAAAAGAGCTGTCCTACAGCTACCGGTTGATACAGCCCATGTATTAGTGGATGGCCGCTTTCTAATACCTAAACTACCCCCTCAATTTCATCAAACCGCTTTTATAAAAGGAGATCAACGACTCTCCCCTATTGCCGCCGCCAGCATTATAGCCAAAGTCAAAAGAGATGAATGGATTTCCGAACAAGCTAAAAAGTATCCAAAATACGGATTTTCCGCCCACAAGGGATACGCTACTTCTGAACATCGGGAAGCTATTAAAAAATACGGCCCCTGTCCCCTGCACCGCAAATTATTTTCTGGGGTAAAAGAATATGTTAACAATGTTTCAAAATAAAAAAAATAATCTCACCAAAGGACAACTTTGTGAACAAAAAGCCTTGGCTTTTTTTCAAAAAAAAGGCTGGCTATTAGTTGCAAAGAACCGGCAACTGGGAGGTGTGGAGATTGATTTGATATTGGAAAAACCAAGTGCCTATCTCTTAGTTGAGGTCAAATCAGATAATTTATGGCGACGTGAACACCCTTTTAGCAAAACACAAAAAGAAAGACTTTTAAAAGCTTTTTCTATCTTTTGTGAACAACATAAAAAACCAACTCAGATTCAACTGGCCATAGTAGATAAAAAACAAAATGTACATACTTTTGATCTAGAGTTTTAATGATATTTACTTTAATTAATAATGTCTATCTCTCAAGTCAAAGCCGGTTCAAAAGCTCAAACATGCATTTTGCCACAGAGCGGACTTTCAGCCGCTCTGTTTCAAAGCCGAACTCGTTTTTAACCGGCTTTGACTTAAGAGATCTCATACATCAATTTAAAAGTATTTTTCTTTTAACTTTAAAACTAATTCAACAAAAAAGAGTTCTTAAACAACAAAAGCATATAAGACTTTAGTCTGAAAGAATCTTTGTTTTCCATTACACATTAGAAATATAGTAATATGACAAAGTGAACTGCTTTAAGTATACCTTTATTTTTCTTATATTTCATTTTACTGCTTACCTCTCTTTAATAAATAAGGATTCTTTTGCCAATCAAAAACCCCCACCAACAAAAGACAAATTTGACTTTCATATAAATGATTTAACAAATGCCAGTGAAAATATAAACCGTAATAATTACGAAAAAATAATTTATCAAAAAGTATGTCCTTATATGAAGCATCTCAAATCACTTGAAGCAAAAGATCAAATCAACCAGGAAAAAAGAAAACATTTTTTGGAAACAGTAGTAAAAGTTTATGATGAAGCTCTTAATCTATCCTCTGAATACTACTTAATGTCCTGCCTTTATAATTATTATAACTCCGCTGAACCTAGTGAACTCATGGACATCAATAAAAAGTTATTATCCAAAGAAAATCAACAAAAAATAAAAGAACTATTAGAGCTATATGATAGGGAGGAAAAAGAAGGGAACGGAGACGATCCACAAGATTTTATCTATTCTACAGAAGTTAAATCAAAAACATCTCTATTACTGCCCTTAAAAGATTATGAAAAACTATCTGATCAAGCTCAACTCACTTACATTCAAAAAATTAAAGCTTATTATTTGCAATTTGAAGAAAGTGTTATCAATGATTTACCGATTCAACCGGAAAGCACGGCTCAACTGCCTATGTTTAATTTTTTTATTATAACCGCTTCCGCTGACAATTTCAAAGGCAAATGCCTGATAGGAGGTGTCGTACGCAGCACAGTTTATTCCCGCAGATTAAAAAGACAAGCCTGCCCTATTTTTGGCAGAGGCTGTAATGGAAGTCCGAACAATTTCAAGTGTGGTATTATCTTTAACAACAAATGTATCAGCATCAATCCGGTAAAATCCATTTCCAAAAGATGTTATGAAGCCGCTAAAGATGAACCGGTAAATAAGGCACAGTACGGGGATTATGAACTGTCTGTTAACAACATTTTAGAACAGTATTGTATCGGAAAACGAAAAAAATATGCTAGCTGCCGTAATTTTAAAAAAAGAATTGCAGAAACTAATAAACAAATCACGCGAAATGATACTGATAGCACCAAAATATATGGACATCAAACCTCTACTACTAAAAAAAAACCTAAAGAAAAACCCCCCACTCAAGAAAGTACAACCGAAGCGAAAGCCCCCTGCACGGATTGTCTAGCCCAAAATCAAAGAATAGTGAATGAAATAAAACAAATAATACAAACTACTGGTAGTAAAGCTTCAGAAGACACTAATCAGGATTTAGATGAAGACATTTTAAACTACTTTTCAAATAATATATTTGAAAACTCCACCTGCAAATGCACAGGAAATGACGGCTGCACAAAAGGCTGTCAACACAGTCGCCATCTGAATCGGAAACAATCTCCTCCCATTAACAGATGCAAAGGTAAAAAACCTATGGAGCTTTCCAAAGCTAAATGCGCCAGACATGTCACGGGAGCTATTATGAAAACTATACATCATTTTTTAGCAAAATATTGTAGTGATATTAATAAAAGTGTGTCTGAAGACAGAAATGATTATGCTCAGTGCGTGGAAAACTTTAATTCTAATAAAGAAAAAAATATCTGTGAACATGGGTTTATTTTCCCCTCTGCTTTATGCGCTATTAATTTAGATGGACAAAGCACTGATGATTATAAAAAAATCACTAATAGAAAGGTGAGAAACAAATGTAAAGCATGGAATAACCATAATAAATTACTACTATCTATTAACCTTAAACAAGATGATGGAACAGTTAAAGAGGTTCCGCTTTTTAAAAAAATATCTCCTGAAAAGATTGAGCAATTTCAAAACGACGCCAGTCAAATTCCACAAGGTTCTATTATCGTTTCAAAATCTCCTAGTAGACACGGACATATAGAAATTAAAACAAACAAAAACAAATGTGGCTCTCATGGCAATCAACCTTGTTTTTGTAGTGATTTTTGTAGAGATAGATCTGCATATAATGAAACCTTTTCCATACAATCCGTATTTCAATGGAATCCGGAAATTATAAAATATATGAAAGAAAATTATTAAATGATATTTTTTATAATAAGAATTATTGTTTTTTGGATGCAGACAGCGTCTGCAGACGAGCCGCACGGCCTTCTCGATCTCGTAAAAAGAACAAGCGAGCACGACGCACTTTAGCTGATGACAACACTTCAATTTTTTCAACAGCCGGGCTAGCTAAAGGAAAAGTTCTTTCTACTCCCACACCATCTGAAATTTTTCTAACTGTAAAAGAACGAGTGCTTTTTTTACCTTGGATTTTTAATACAACTCCCTTAAAAACCTGTATTCTCTCTTTCCCGGCTTCCTGAAAACGTACATGCACATTTAAGGTATCCCCTATCCGTGCAGGAAAATCCATTTGTTTTTGAGTTTTTGAAACATGAGCATCTACAATATCCATAATTTTCTCCAGAACCAAAAATTACATTTACAAATAATATATGTCAAGCAAGACTGATTATTTAAACCCTTTCTATTGTTTAAGCAAGTTTAAAGATTCAGGGAGAAGACCACAGGATTTTAATTCCTCTTTTGAAAGAGATTCAGCCATGTTTATAGCCTCTGGTAGATTCTTTTTTATTACATTATTGGATAACAAATCCGGTCTCTTTACAGCTGTTATAAGAATCGACATAAAATATTGAAATTGCTTAATATTTTTATGATGACCTGATAAAACGATCTCAGGAATTTTATATCCGGAAATTTCCCGCGGACGAGTCCATTGAGGAGCTTCCAGTAATTGTCCCTGTTCAAAACTTTCATTAACAGCAGAGGATTCATTACCTAAAGCTCCCTTTATAAAACGAGAAATAGAATCCAGTATTACCAAAAGAGCTGTCTCCCCTCCCGTTAAAACATAATCCCCTACCGATATTTCCTCTTCCACATATTCACTGATAAAACGCTGATCCACTCCGGCATAACGACCACATATAATAATTTTTTCCTCATTATCTTTTTCACCCCACTCACGGGCTTTTTGATAGTCCCATTTTTTACCCTGAGGACTCAAATAAATTGTTTTTTGCTTCACTTCCTTTTTGGATTTATTTTGGGATGTTAATAAAAAATCCACGGCCTTTTTTAAAGGTTCATACATCATTACCATTCCATCTCCTCCACCAAAAGGAGTATCATCCACCGTTTTATGAACATCCTCTGTAAAATCTCTGGGGTTGACAAAACGAAGTTTTAAGAGACCGGAAGAGATAGCACGACCTAATACACCTGTCTTTAAAGGAGAATCAAAGAAATCAGGAAATAAAGTAATAATATTTATTTTTAACATGAAGACAGTATATACTAAACACTTCAGTTCAAACAGAAAAATAAAAAGTGATAAGATCTATTTTTTCAATCTTTTTTCTTGATACTCTTTTAAGCTTCTCTTCACTTTTCCACTAAGCCACAAAACACCCACTAAGTTGGGAAAAGCCATACCTAAAATCATTAAATCCCCAAACTCCATAATATTTTTGGAAGTAGCAATGGATCCCATAAAAATAATAATCAACAAAAGAACTTTATAAATTAAAGATTTTCCATCTCCGAAAACAAAAGAAAAACATCGTTCACCATAATAAGACCAGGAAATAATAGTGGAAAAAGCAAAAAGAAAAACTATCAAACTAAGTACATAAGGAAACCAGGAAACAGCGTCACTCATAGCACTAGCCGTAAGAGCCGCTCCTTTTTGCTGATTAACCAAATCAATATATTCCGGATTATTATATGCACCCGTAATGACAATCACTAAAGCGGTTATAGTACAAACTACTACTGTATCAATGAAAGGTTCAAGAAGAGCCACTACTCCTTCTTCCACCGGATGATTTACTGCAGCTACAGAGTGGGCAATAGCAGCTGAACCTAATCCCGCCTCATTGGAAAAAACAGCTCTTTGCATTCCCACTACTAACACTCCGAAAAACCCTCCGTAAACAGATTCAGGAGCAAAGGCTCCTTGTAAAATAGTTCCAAAAGCCATAGGAATTTTTTCGTAAAAAACAGCCAGGATATAACAAGCCATTAAAATATATGTAGTGCACATAAGAGGCACAACACGACTCGCCACTAAAGCGATTCTCTTAATTCCCCCTATGATTACAACTCCTACCAATAAAACCATAATCAAGCCATACGCCCAATTATGTGCCCCTAAAAAAGGCACACTTAAACTAATAGCTGTTAGTGATTGATTGACCTGAAAAGCCGCTCCTCCCCCAAAAGAACCGCCAATACATAAAATACAAAAAACAATAGATAGAACACGACCGATGCGAGAAAAACCCATATCCGCCAGACCTTTTTTCAAATATTCCATAGGACCACCCATTAGCCGACCATCACTTCTTTTTTCACGGTACATAACTCCTAAGGTGCATTCCGTGAACTTAGTGCTCATTCCCAAAATTCCCATGACAATCATCCAAAAAGTAGCCCCTGGTCCTCCTATAGAAATAGCTACAGCTACTCCGGCAATATTACCTAAACCCACCGTTGCAGACAGAGCGGTTGTTAAAGCTTTAAAATGACTAATCTCACCTGTTTTTGAATGAGAGCTATATTTACCCCTCACCAGATCAATAGCATGCTTGAATAAGCGAACATTTACAAAACCCATTTTTATTGTGAAATAAATAGCACACACGCAAAGGAAGCCCACCACGAAAGGAATTTTTATTTTATCAGTGAAAAAGAAAAGATCAAAAAAACTGAACTTTGCAACAAACCCATTGAGTTTTACAAAAAATAAATTAACTGTTTCAGTCATTTTTTTATCTTACTTAGTTACTGGCTACTGAGACAGGCGCCTTTATTATTTGAGATACTTCTTGTTGTGTCATTCCCGGTTGTATTTTGTCATCATATAAAAGTCTAATAACCGCTTTATCTATCCCTGCATACTCTGTTGGTATGTAATTAGGGTTTTGTTGAAAAACACTTCCTGGATATTTATAAGAGTCTGCTAGCAAACCCATAGTTTGAGTTAATTCTTCCCTCAATAAATGATGCTTCAGATTTTGTGCCAATTGATCTTCAATACAAATAGTTGCACTGTCAATAACGCCATTACTACTTATAGAAACATAAAACAAGCCTTGTTGTCTTTCTATACCCTTGTACTGTGGAATATATTTTTGAAATTCCGATTGTTTTACAATATAAATATTAATATTTGCATTATTATTCACTTTTGAGATATTCAAACCGGTGAGATTAGATAACTCAGATATAATACTATTTAACTCCTGTTCATCCGAATTAGTGTACCTACCATGTAATTGAACACGAACACTGGATATCCACTTCTTTATCATTGGAGGATTGCATTCACCGAACTCAGGGCACAAACCAATTTCAAACAAATACTTCACAGTTGCCTGATCATATTTATCAGGTTCCGTTTCTTCAAAAAAGTCATCGGGAAGAACCGGGCCACAAGCACCTAGAAAAATGATTAACATAAAAAGTAAAATATAATTTAACATACTTTTTTATAAAGCCTTGAGCAGGCAAAAGATATTCATATTGCAAAGCAAAAGAATGAATCTATATTAATTGATATTAAACTCTATAAGGGACTGATCTTTTTTAGCCGTTAGTCTTGATTAAAAATAACAAGTGCCCATTGACGAAATAGTTCTTCGGCTTTTTTTTGTAAAGAGGAGTGACCATTAAAAAGAAAAACAAAAATCCTTTTTTGTCCTTTTTTTGTGATCAAATAACCTGACAAACCGGTAACACCATTGATACTGCCTGTTTTTGCATGAATCCGACCTTTTAAACTCTTGTCTTTAAAATATTTTTTTAGAGTCCCGTCTTCACCGGATAAAGGTAAAGCGGATTCAAATTCCGCTTGTAAAGGATGGTGCATCCAATATTTCAATATAGTCTGCAGCTGTTGCGGTTTTATCTTGTTTTTTCGGCTAAGGCCGGAAGCTTGTACTAAATGATAGTCTTCCGTTTTAATACCTATTTTTTGAATATGTTTTTTAATTATTTTCAATCCCTCTGTTAAATTACCTTTTTTACCTGTAAGCTCCACCACCATATTTTTCACCAACATCTCCACCATAAAATTATTAGAATACTTCATCATTAGTTTAATATGCTCTGTAAGAGGACGACTTTGCCACTCAGCTAAAACAAAAGCATCACTTGCCGTATTTCCTCTTTTAACTTGACCGGTGATATTAATTCCTCTTTGTTTAAGAAAATCTATTGTATTCCACCCAGTCCATATTGCTGGATGAAGGATATTTCTATAAATAAGTAACTCTTTATGATGAAGAGGTAAGTAGCCAGCTACCTCTATTAGCTCCTTTGATTTACCTTGTTGTCTTCTTTGAATAGAAATTTTCTTTCTTTTTCCTTTTTTCACTGTTTTCGTTTTATTTTTAATAGAAGAAAAATAAAGCGAAGAGGGATCGATATGTATCAATAAGGGATGACCTGTCTTTTTCCCCGGACGCAAATAGATATTAGCCGTGTTCCAATTAAAAGATAAAGCTCCTACAGGAGCATCGTAGCTGGAATGAGAAGAGTAGGAAAGCCTCTTTCCTCTTTTTTTCTGATCAAAACGACTATCATCCACAATAAGATCACCCTGAATTTTTTTTAATCCTGTTCTTTGTAGGTTATTAACTAGATTCCACAAACTTTCTGATACAAACCCTGGATCTCCACCTCCTTTTAAATAAAGATTTCCCTTTAAAACAAAATTATTTATTTTATTTTCTGCTAGAAAGCGAGTAGTAAACTGCAAAGAAGGAGATAATAAATCTAAAAGTGCCGAAGCAGTAAAAATTTTCACTAAAGAAGCTGGAATAAAATTCTTATCCGCATTCATCTGATATAAAGTGCTATCTGAGTCAGCTACAATAATTCCCAATTGACGGGCTGGAATTTTACTTTTTTGCAACGCCCTTCTCATTTTTTGTCCAATCCCTTTGGAAGAGCCGGATACAGTCAGCTTTCTTTCTATAACCTTTGATTTTTCAAAAGGTGCGCTATTACTTAAAGAAGGTATAAACAAGAAACAAACCAGCACCCGCTGCAAAAATGAAAAAAGATGACTAGATAAGAAAAAACAATTATTTTCCAAATCAAAGCGATATTTCTCAACCTTTTTATTTGGCAATGTCGGCATAACATCCTCCATAAGAAGTCATATAAATATAATTCCCTCAAGTCAAAATCGGATTAAAATAACTCGTTTTTAATTGACTTTGAGCCGATTTTGACTTGAGAGATAAACATTTATCAAATATAACAAAACATAAAAACCACTGTATTAAAAACAAAACAAATGTTTAGAAAAAAAACAAAAATATCTTTATTATTAGTAGTAATAATCTCATTTATTGCAATCTGGTTTATCCCTTTTACTAAAAAGTCCGGTTTTGGTAATCCTGAAAAAGAAAAAGATATAAAAGAACAAAACGTAATCGTAGCATTGGGTTCAGAACCACGCACTTTGGATCCTAGAAAAGCAACAGATGCTAATGGTATGCGACTAGTGGATCTCATGTTTCAATCATTAATAAGATTGGGTCCTCAGCAAAAAATACTCCCTCATGCAGCTCAAAGCTGGAGTTACAAAAATAAAATATACACTTTTATAATAAATAAAGACTTAAAATTCTCTAATGGTAGAAAGATCAATAAAGAAGATATTTTTTTCAGCTTTAAGGAGTATCAATCTGAAAAAAGCCCCTTTTCTTCCGCTTTTAAGATTATTGACTCCATTGATATACAAGAAGAGACAAAGCGCTTGATTTTGAAAATAAAATTAAAAGAAGAATCCGCTAAATTTTTAACTTCAGATTTACCGGTTTTAAAAATTCTTCCAAAAAATGAAACACTTTCAAATAATGAAGATTTTCAAAACAACCTTATAGGTACCGGCCCGTTTAAATTTAAAAGTCGTAGTTCCAATCAACTTGTTCTTGAAGCTCGCCAAGATGTAACACCCGCTCCAAAAATTGATAAAGTAACTTTTAAAATTATAAGAGATGATCTGACCCGCTTCCAAAAAATATTGAATGGAGAAATAGATGTCGCACAGTCAGAAATTTCCTTTCAAAAAATAGATCATCTTCTAAAAAGAAAAGATCGTTTTCAGGTATTTCAAAAACCTGGCTCTTCTATGACTTATCTGCTTATTAATTTTAAAGATGAATGTTTAAGTAAAAAAAATGTTCGCCAGATTATAACAAATGCCATCAATCGTTCACAAATTATAAAACATAAATTAAAAAATTTCGCACACATTGCCACAACGATATTAAGTCCGAATAATGTTTTCTTTAATGCTGATATTAACAATCACCTTTATAACCTTAATCAAGCGAAAAAGATCTTTAACCAAATAGGTGCTTGTCGCCAAAAAACTTTTTCCCTTAAAACTTCTAATGCCCGCTCAGCAATGGATCATGGGAAAATAATAGCTCTACAATTAAAAAAAGCAGGCTTACAAATTAAAACGGAAAGCTTTGAATGGGGTACTTTTTATGGAGATTTGAATGCCGGTCGATTCCATCTAGCTTTATTAAAATGGGTGGGAGTTGTAGATCCTGACATTTATCGCATGGCTTTCCACTCAAAAGAACATCCTCCAAAAGGAAGAAATCGAGGGTTTTATAAAAATAAATTATTAGATCAACTACTAGATCAGGGAGTGGCTATGATGGATCAAAAAAAAAGACGCTATTTATACCATCAAGTGCAAGAAATTATACAAGAAGATATAGCTTTCATTCCCTTATGGCATGAAAACCAAACAGGAGTTGCGCAAAAAAATATTTTAAACTATTCTTTAAGTGATAATGGAGATTTTTATTATTTAGTACACATATTCAAACAAGGGAAATAATATCACATATAGGAGGGTACTATGAATAAAAAAGATTGGTTCACTTTAACAGGTATGTTGCTCCTATTCTGTATAGGTGATCAATTAAGTAAATGGATAGCTTTAAAATTATTGAGTGGTAAAGCT
Source organism: Bdellovibrionales bacterium (assembly GCA_028279085.1). Lineage (GTDB taxonomy): Bacteria > Bdellovibrionota > Bdellovibrionia > Bdellovibrionales > UBA1609 > JANQSP01. Next base: position 7,133 of record JANQSX010000099.1, on the reverse strand, counting down.
ATCATGTTAGGACCAATTGGCTTTGCAGCATATCGACAACCTCTTCTACAAGAACATATTAATGTCCTACAATATATGACAGCTACCTCTTCCGCTGTATTCGGTATACTTTTCCTTTTTATATTTTTTGTACTGAACTTAATATGGGCTGATAAGCTCTTTAAATTTAGAGTCAGTTTAGCACTTCTGACTGCCGGTTTCCTATGCGACAGCATAGATAAAATTTTCAGTAAAAGCTCTATAGATTGGATTGCAATATTTAATCATTACATAAGTTTAAATGATATATATATATTGGTTGGACTAGCTTTAACCATATTCTTTTTTATTAAAAATTACTCTACTATTTTTTATAAACATTCTCTTAGAAAAACAATGATTATAGAAAAAGATCAATATACCTTTTGTACTTATATAATATTAAGTTACTTAATATTTATTGCCGGTTTCGGAACGTTTTTTATGACCACTTTTTCAATAATGTCAGATAATATTATGACAACTTCAAGCAATCAAACTAATCTGATATTGAGCGTGTTATTACCGTTTGTTTTATTATCTACATGTTTCCTATTAATGATGTCTATATTTACAATTTACTTGTCCAATAAAATTTATGGCCCTGTATATGCTTTTAAAAAGTATATAAAAGATGTATTATTGTCTGGAGAAGCAAATCGTTCACTGCACTTAAGAAAAGGTGATCATTTTAAAGATTTGTCTGATTTAGCCTCTCAATTGGGAACCAAATACAAAAAAGACGAAACCAAGTAAATTAGAGATTTCTATAGAATAATTACCAAGGTAGTTCCAAAAACAGAAATATCAAAATAAGTATTGATTTAGAACACATAGTAACTTATAAAGGAAGGAGATGCAGTGCATAATTCAGCTTTATAACTTGCTGAAATACGTTTTAAATGTATGATTAAGTACCTTGCAAGGGAGTTATTAAAATGGTGGTTATCCGTCTTTCACGATGTGGAACTAAACATAAACCAAAATATCGAGTAACAGTTGCCGATTCACGAAGAAGTGCAAAAGGGCGCTTCATTGATATAATAGGCCAATATGATTCTTTTGGAAAAGATAAAAAAGAGTCTTTTAAAGTGAATATCGAAAAATATAAACAATGGCTAGATCGAGGAGCACAACCCAGCCAGACACTGCGCTCTTTAGTAAAAAAAGTCTATTCCATCTAAGCAAACGCAGAGGAGAAAAATTATTCATTTTATATAGAGAAAACACCCAGTTAGATGAATTAATTATAGAACAATGTGAGGCACGATATGGAAACATCAATTGTTGAAATTATTGAAATGCTTATAAAAGCTTTGGTTGATGAGCCGGACCAAGTGCGAGTAGCGGAAAGTAAAGGTGAAAAAACCACTATTTTTGAAGCCAGTGTCTCAAAAAAAGATATGGGAAAAGTAATCGGTCGAAATGGAAGAACCATTGAAGCTCTCAGAACTATTGTAGGTGCTTGTGGAGCTAAAAGAGAACAACGCTGTATTTTTCAGGTCATTGACGAAGAAAATTAATCATATAAAGACGGATTCCATCGAAAGTTTTTTAGAACTTGGTAAAATCACTCGTGTTCACGGGTTAAAAGGAGAACTTTTTGTTTCTCTCTTTTCCTCAGATAAAGAGATCCCTCTAATTATAAAAACTCAATCTATTCAAATCAGAAAAAATACTGAGATTTATCTGGAAACTCCTATTCAAGAAGCTCGTCTCCACAAGAAAGGTCTTATCCTGCAACTACAGGGAGTGGAAAACCGAGAACAGGCAGAACTTTTAAAGGGAGCCTCTTTGTTTGTACCAAAAAATATTTTTTCATCTAAAAAAGGAGAAAAAATCTATCTTTGTGAAATACTCAATTTTACGGTAAATGACAAAGCCAGAGGAAAATTAGGTAAAATATTTGCTTTTTCCAGCAACGGATCACAAGATTTATTATTAATAAAAAATACAAAAAATGAACAGACAGAGATTCCTTTTATTGAACCTTTTATCATTCATGTTGATTTTGCATCAGAAAAAGTACAAGTGGACTTGCCTTTAAACTGGCCAGGTCTGGATTTTTCCTGATTATTAAAATATTGTGATTTATTTATATATGAAAAAAATATACTCTCATGCTTATAGAGGCTGGCAATGAATCAATCTTCTTTTTTATTATGTGCTAATTGGAAAATGAATAAAAATCCAGAGGAGGCTCGGACTTATATTCAACAAATCACTCAACTGGTCCCAAAAGAAAAACAAAATAATTTTATTTTTTTCGCACCGGCTTTGACTTTGTCCGCACTCAGACAGGAATGTGCACATACTTCATTCGGTTGGGGAGCACAGAACTGCCATTATGAAGACAAAGGAGCTTTTACCGGTGAAAATTCCCCTCTAGTGCTAAAACAAATGGGTGCTACTCATTGTCTTGTAGGACATAGTGAGAGAAAACAATTTTTTTATGAAGATGAAATACTCATCCAAAAAAAAGTGAAAGCTCTGTTAAAACACTCTATACAACCTGTAATATGTATAGGAGAAAATGCAGAGGAACGAAAAAAAGGAAATTCTTTTCAAGTCATTAATACACAACTCCACGGTATTTTAAAAAATATAGAGTTTTTTAATTCCATTTGTATCGCTTATGAACCAGTTTGGGCTATAGGAAGTAATCAACCTGCAAAATCAGAACAAATTTCAGATATGCAAAAACATATTAAAAAGCTCTGTGAATCAGAGAAAAAAAATCTACAATTCTTATATGGAGGCAGTGTTAATGAGGAAAATGTTCATACTCTATCTCAGATCTCAGGGGTAGATGGTTTTTTGGTGGGAGGAGCTTCTTTGGATCCACAAAAGTTTTTTAACCTCAGTCAAACTTAAGAGAGACAATATTGATGAAGGACAATCCATTAATTTCTCTAAAAACATTTGAAAAAGCTAGAGAATGTATTTCCCCTTTTATTCAGAAAAGCGCTTTAAATTACTCTCGCACTCTCAGCGAAAAAACAGGAACGCAAGTATATTTAAAAATGGAAAATGAACAGAGAACAGGCAGTTTTAAAGTACGAGGAGCTTTAAATAAAATTTTAAACTTAAGTGAGGAAGAAAAAAATAGAGGTCTCATCTCCTGCTCTGCCGGTAATCACGCTCAAGGAGTCGCTTATGCCGCTCAATGTGTAAACGCTTCTGCGTTATTGGTGCTTCCTGAAAACACTCCTATTGTAAAAGAAGAGGCCGTTCGTCACTACGGTGCGGAAGTGGTTTTGCATGGCAAAGTTTATGATGAAAGTTATACTTATGCTCTTAAACTTTCCAAAAAAAAGAACAAAGTATTTATTCATGCTTATCAAGATTCAGACATTATAGCCGGTCAAGGCAGTATTGCCTTAGAAATGTTGGAACAGATCCCTGAACTGGATTCAGTCATTGTGCCTATAGGAGGCGGTGGTTTAATAAGTGGAATAGCCTGTGCTATTAAACAGATGAAACCATCCTGTCGTGTGTATGCTGTGGTATCTGCTTTAGCACCAGCTATGGAATATTTATTCCATAAAAAAAAATATATTCCCGAAAAGCATTTTTTTTCAGGAGGTTTAGCGGATGGAATCATCGTAAAAACTCCCAGTCATCAAATATATGAAAATTATATTTCTCAATATGTAGATGATATTGTGAGTGTTACAGATGATGAAGTAGCCTCCGCTATTGTGTTATTATTGGAGAGAGGAAAAGCTATGACGGAAGGGGCCGGAGCCGTTTCTGTAGCATCCCTTCTAAAACAAAAAAATAAATGGAATTTAGGAAAAAAATGTGGAGTGATTATTTCCGGTGGTAATATTGATTTAAATATTATCTCTCAGGTCATTGAAAGAGGTCTTAAAAGTGTGGGGCGATTAGCCAGATTAGTTATTGTAGCTAAAGATCAACCTGGAACTTTAAATCAAATAACTTATCTTTTAGCTCAAATGAAAGCCAACATTCTTTCTGTACAACATGAAAGAAATGACCCTAATCTCTCTCACGGACTGGCGGAAATTCAACTTCTTGTTGAAACCAGAGGTTTGGACCATTTAAGTCAGATTCGCTCTATTCTGAAAAAACAAGCATATAAGGTAAAGGAGGAGTAAAAATGAAAGTTCCGCCTTGGATTGAAAAAGCAAAAACTTATACACCTGGCTTATCTATTGAAGAAATTAAAAAAAGATATTCTCTTAAACAAGTGTACAAATTAGCTAGCAATGAAAACCCTTTACCTCCTCATGAAGGTTTATTAAAAACACTGACGGAAAAACTAAAAACAATTAATCGTTATCCCTCTTATATTCAACCTGTGATTCAAGCCGCCAGTCAATATTATCAAGTTGAAGCTTCTCAAGTGATTTTAGGGAATGGTTCCAGCGAACTTATAGACAAACTTATGCAAGTATACAGCAAATCCGATTCCGCTGTATTAATTTCCGAAAAGTCTTTTCCCCTTTATGAATTATGTGCTCAAACACATAACCTTACTTTATATAAAACAACTATGAATGAAGATTTAAAAGTTAATATAGAAGAAATGCTATCCACTATTAAAAAAAATAATAATATCCGATTAGTTTTTATCAGCAACCCTAATAACCCTACAGGTTCCTATATCACTCATTCGGAAGTGGAAAAACTATTATCTATCACTCAGAATAAAAATATTCTACTTGTTTTAGATGAGGCTTATTTGGAGTATGTTCGAACAAAAGATTTCCCGGATGGAGTGTCTTTATTAAAAAAATATCCACACCTGGTGATTCTTAGAACTATGAGCAAGGTCATGGGACTAGCAGGGCTTAGAGCCGGTGTTTTGCTATCCCACCCCTCCACAGTAGAAACAATGAAAAAAGCACTATGTCCTTTTAATGTAAATATCTTAGCCCTAGAAGCTATGAGATATTGCTTTTCTAACCCTTCTTTTAAACAGTATCTATCAGATTCAAAAGAATTAGTATGGAAGAGTTTAGACTATTTTTACAATGAATTTAAAAAATTGAATATTAAATTTTATCCGTCTCAAGGCAATTTTTTACTTTTTTCTATAAATCAACCGGACACTTTCTCTTCTCTTTTGAAAAAAGGTCTTATTTTGCGCCCCATGAATGAACCAGGTCTGGAAAATTACTTAAGAATGAGTATAGGACTGGAAGAGGAAAATAAAAAAGCCTTATCTTTAATACAATCCATTATGTAAATCTTACACAATTTCTATATTTAAAACTTAGTGTGATAACCAAATTACAAGTTAGTATATAACGCCCTTACTTTTTTATCTGATGACACTATAGACATCAAACCACTCACAGCTTTTACTTTTATTGTATTCAGCCCCTGAACTGAATATCACCCGGTTAGGTGTTGGAGGTTGCCCGAATAAGCTAATTTCATAGTTATCTTCATCACATCTTCCACTCTCACATATAATTCGTCTATTGTCATTCCCCACTCCTTCGTCTATTTGCAAACCACTAAAATCACCTGCCGTTAACTTTAAACAGCTATCTTTCACTTGCAAAGTTTTAGCTTTATCATCATTGTAAACTTTTACTGTTTTGTCACCTAATCCTGATTTCATAGTTATAGTGTAAACAGGAAAAAGCTCTGTACAGTCTTCACTTTCATTACGATCCACTGACTCTAAAGTCAGTTTATTAGCTCCTATTTTAGAGTCCGCAAGAGTGTAAATAACATTGTAGCTGCCTTTACAATTGTTACTTTCGTCGTCATCTACATTACTACATAAGTGGCTGACTACATTATCCTGCTCTGCGGATATAGCTAGTTGCTCTACATTTCTCACATTTACACAACTACCACTGGATAATGATTTTCCATCTAATGAACCTGTTTGCACCTTTACAACATAGTTTGCTTTGAGAATAGCCTCAACAGTTACTGTAATGTATCCCGTTTCACCATTATCATCACCATCTATATTATCTCCCTTAACACCTGCTGTTATACCACCTTTCTCCCCGTTCCCTTTGTCAGGAGAACCTGAAAAAAAACCACAAGCTACAAAAGTGAATGTCAAAAAGACCATACTCAATATAATGATAATTTTTTTCATTGTTTCTCTTCCCCTTTTTTTAAAAGTTTCTTAAATTCATATACTTGTTTTTTTATATAAATAAATTAAATAATATGTGATGTTACAAAATCACATACTATTAAGTCAACCATTAAAGCAGACATTAGTACTGGACACGGCGACTTTTGACTCGGACACCTTTCATTAGGCCTTCATATCGGGCTGTTAACAAATGGGATTGAATTTGTTGAGTGGTATCCAGCGCCACACCCACCAATATCAATAAACTGGTACCACCAAAGAAAAAAGGCGTATTCATTTTATCAATCAGCAAAGTGGGAATAATACAGATAATACTTAAATAAATGGAACCCGCCACTGTCAAGCGATCCAAAATTCGCTTTACATAATCCGCCGTGCTTTTCCCTGCACGAATTCCTGGGATAAAACCTCCATGTTTTTTTAAATTATCTGACATTTCATTAGGATTAAAAACCGCTTCCGTATAGAAAAAACAGAAAAAGACAATCAATGCTACAAACAAAATATTAAATAAAGAGCTTTGCGGCGTTAAAGTATCCTTTAGATTTTGCGCCCAAGGTTGATTTACATATTGAGCTAAAGTAGTGGGAAATAACAACAAAGAAGAAGCGAAAATAGGTGGAATAACACCGGCAAAATTCAATTTCAAAGGTAAATGTGAACTTTGAGTTGCCGGCTGTTTCCCCATGGCTCTTTGGGAATACTGAATAGGAATTCTCCTTTGCCCTACCTCAATGAATATAATAATGCCTACGATCACAATCATAAACAAAAGTAAGGCTAATAAAAGACCACTACTAAGCTGTCCCCTGCTTACCATTTTAAAAAGATTGACTGTGCCGGAAGGAATCCCGGCGGCAATTCCGGCAAAAATAATTAAAGAAGCTCCATTACCTATACCTTTTTCACTGATTTGTTCACCCAGCCACATAATAAGGCAGGCACCGGTTGTTAAAGTGATAATTGTAAATACCTCAAAAGGCAAAAACCCGATAGTGCGGGAAATAACTAAAGACTTCCC
>JANQSX010000085.1 GCA_028279085.1 Bdellovibrionales bacterium | reverse complement strand
TAAGAGAAAGAAAAACAAAAATGGATATAAAAAAAGACACTGTTTTAAGAGAAGAAAAAAAAAGAAAACTTAAAACTCTTTTAGAAAAAAACCTTAACCCTTATCCTCATAACTTTAAACGATCTCACTTAAGTGCTCAAGCACAGAAGCAATATGAGCACTTAAAAACAGGAGAGCCTTCTCCAGGGGAAGTAAAAATCGCTGGCCGTCTCATGCTTAAAAGGGGCATGGGCAAAGCGGCTTTTTTTAACATTCAGGATCAAGAAGGTGTTTTACAATGTTATCTTAAAACCCAAGAAGTGGATGAACAATCCAACCAGTTTTTTTCCTTAGTAGATATCGGAGATATTGTAGGTATTGAAGGTACTATGTTTCGCACTAAAAAAGGGGAACTGACTTTAAGGTGCAAAACTTTTCAAATTCTATGTAAAAGTGTAGAACCTCTTCCGGAAAAATATCATGGTGTGGAAGATACGGAATTAAAATACCGCAGACGATATTTAGATCTCATTATGAATCCGAAATCCAAAAAAGTCTTTCTCACTCGTTCAAAAGTTATAAAAGAGATTCGCTCTTTCATGGATAAAAGAGGTTTTATTGAAGTGGATACACCCGTATTGCAACCTCTTTACGGAGGGGCGGCGGCTCAACCTTTTTCCACTCACCATCGTGCTTTGGATTGTGATCTATACTTAAAAATTTCCCCTGAACTGTATTTAAAAAGGCTTATCATAGGAGGTTTTGAAAAAGTTTATGAGTTAGGAAAAAATTTCAGAAATGAAGGCATCGATCGCTCTCATAACCCTGAGTTTATGATGTTGGAATACTATGAAGCTTACACAGATTATGTATATCAAATGAAACAGTTTGAAGAACTGGTTTGCCATGTAGTAAAAAGCATAAAAGGTAATTTAAAATTTGAGTATCAAGGTCGTGCTTTGGATTTTACTCCACCCTGGAAAAGAATAAGTGTATTAGAAGGGATTAAAAAAGAAGGGGGTTTTTCCGTAGAACAAATGAATAACCAGGAATTATTTAAAAAAATAAAATCTTTAGGATCGGATTTTGAAAAAGAAACAGGACGCGGAGCTATGATTATGGAAGCTTTTGAACTCACAGCGGAAAAAAAGATTTGGGATCCGGTGTTTATTACTGATTTTCCAAAGGACATATCTCCTTTAACTAAAGATCATCGTACACATAAAGATTTAGTGGAACGATTTGAGCCGATCGTAGCTGGTATGGAATTAGGTAATGCCTATACGGAGTTAAATGATCCATTGGAACAAAGAAGAAGGTTGGAAGAACAGGAACAGCAAAGAAAAACAAACGAAGAAGCTCACCCTATGGATCATGAGTTTGCACAAGCTATTGATGTGGGTATGCCTCCTACTGGAGGAGTGGGCTTAGGAGTGGAAAGATTGATCCTGATACTAGCTGATCAGCCCAGCATCAGAGATATTATTTTATTTCCCACTTTAAAACCCCTACGAAATTGATTCGTCATTCCGGACTTGATCCATCATTCCGGACTTGGTCCGTCATTCCGGCGAAGGCCGGAATCCAGTGAATGTATGAAACTATTTCTGGATTCTGAATCAAGTTCAGAATGACACTGTAATAAGAGCTATAGCTTATAACTTTTTCGTCATCTATTCCGAAAAAGTATTGACTTTTTCGGAGTAAGTGACATCATAAGAATATGAAAAGAGTATATACTCCTTATTTTCAAGAGTATGCTGGGTAAGCTTACAAAGCTGCTTTGTTACAGAAATCCTCCTTTATAAAAAAACAATAAAAAGTTATACAAATTTTTAACTGTTGTTACTTATGTGTAATTTTTTCTCATATATAATAAATAGGTATGTAAAGTTTGTCCTTTAAAGCCCTATTTATTGATATACACCCTTATCAGTTATAATATTCGCAGTCTGGAAAACTTGTCATTCCGGAAAACTTGTCATTCCGGCCTTGAGCCGGAATCCAGTGAATGTATGAAACTATTTCTGGATTCTGAATCAAGTTCAGAATGACACTGTACTAAGAGTTATAGCTTATGGCTTTTGTTTTTAGATATTTAAATTATAAAGGGATTCCGGCCTACGCCGGAATGACGAAGGCAGCCGGACTGAAAGCCACCAAAGTGGCTTTCAGTTTGAAGATGGCCGGAATGACGAAGGTAGCCGGACTGAAAGCCACCAAAGTGGCTTTCAGTTTGAAGATGACCGGAATAACGAAACATTCTTTTTGGGTTTTAAGTCTTTTATTTTTTCTTTCTTCACAAGCCTTATTCCCTATAATCACTTTTGCCTGTAGCAAGGCTTTTCAGGAAATCACTCCTGAACAATTCAAAGCCCGACTAGCCCTTATTGCTCCTAACAAAAAAGATATTATTGATAACTTAGACATTGACCCTTCTGTTCCTTATACTCTGACTTTTAAATCAAACACCGGAATCTCATTTAAAGTTACAAAAGATGCTTCTCTTGCCAAGCCTGAGATTGAACTCTCCTCTTCTTCTAAAACATTGAAAATTCCTTCCTACAATTGGTTGCACGACAGTTCTTCTAATAGTGTAATTAAAAGCTGGCTCATTGGACATGAAATACATCCTTACACCAGTCCTTCCAAAAATATTTTACACACAGAAGCTCAAAACACAGCCTTCCAGGCTTTTAAACAAACTCTCAGTGAAAATGTAAATAGTTTTCTTCATATTGCCCCAACCAGTGCCGGTAAAACTCTCGTACTAGCTAAAGCCTTAAAAGAAAAAATTCAAAATCATAGAATTGGTAAAGTCTCTTTTGTAACGGCTCATCAAATTCGCTTAGTGGATCAACTGTTTGAGACTGTTCAACAAGAACTTAAAGAGATAGATGTAACTGTCATCAACTGGAATGAAAGATTAAACAAAGATTTTTATGTAGAGATAGAAAGAGCAATAAGAAGAAATGAGCCCACTGTATTTGTAATAACAAGTCAATCTTTAAAACAACAGTTGAATATTCTACAACACAAAAGCACAAAAGTTTATAACCGATTAACTGAGAACACGGATGGAATTTACATAGATGAAGCTCATCACTTAGGAGCTTTCCACACAAAAGAAGCTCTTTTAACATTAAAAGAAAAAAGTAAAGCCTTTCTTTATGGAAGCACAGCTACACCTGTACACCACGAAGTTAATTTAAGAGAATTTTTTGAAAGAGAACATTGGTCTTATTTAAATAATAAAGAAAATTTATTTGATTCTCATGCTCCCGCAAAAATAATAGATCAATTATCTTTAGGAATTGAAAAAGGAGAAATCACTCCCTTTGAATACCTCTATATTGTAGGTGAAAGTAAAAAGTTCAATATCACAAAAACAGAGCCCTTATTCATTCAATCAGAAAGCCGTCTGCGTGTTTTAAATCCTCATTATCATAATAATTTAGCTGGAATGCTCCACCCTATTTTTCAATCCAACAAAAAGGGTTTTATAGTAACTGCCACTATAGCGGAAGCTAAACGTTTAACAGAGTTTCTAAGTGAAGCTATAGAGGGAATCACTTTTGAAACTTATCATTCGGAGATGACAAGAGAACAAAGACAGGAAGTTTTGCGTAACTCTGAGGAGATGTCTGCTCACTATATTATAGCGGTAAGAGCTTTGGATGAAGGAGTGAATCTACCTCACCTTTCAGGCTATATAGACCTAAATGTAAATGTATCTGTAAAGCAGATGGTGCATAGGATAGGAAGGGTTTTGCGTCTGCACCCTGGAAATACAGGGGCAGATGTATTGTTTTTAGCGGATTATAGAAATGAAGAGATGGCAAGAGACTTATTAAGTTTATTGGATATAGTGAATGTATCAAAATTTCACAGAGGAATAAGATATAGAGACGGAAGTGGAGATACAAAGTTAAGAGGTTCTGAAGTAACTTCCTTAACAAGACAAGAGCTACGGGAACTAAGAGAGGAGTTAGAGCAATCTGCCAGAAACTTTTGGAATAATAAGAAAAATGAAAACCCTCCTATAAGTGAGGTTATAGAAATTCTTAGGAGAAAAAATATCATGTGGGAATATGAATGGAAAAAACAAAGAGAAACTGATCCAGAATTACAAAACATTCCAAAAACTCTAGCATCATACAAAGAATGGAAAGGATGGCTGCACTTCCGTGAAGAAATAGGTAAAGGCAAACCCTCCTACGAAGAATTGATAGAGATCCTTATTAGTAAAGATATTTTTTCAGGATCAAAGTGGGAAACACAAAAAGAAACTGACCCGGAACTGAAATATATCCCAAAACGTCTAAGCTACGCCTATAAAGAATGGAATCAAAATGGGGGATGGGAGTACGTGCGTACACAAGCAAACAAAGGCAAACCTACTTATGAGACAGTAATAGAGATTCTTATCAGTAAAAATATATTCTTTTTTTCTGAGTGGAAAAACCAAAGAGAAACTGACCCGGAACTTAAGCATATCCCAAAAAGTCTAAATGAGAGTTATAAAGAATGGAATCAAAATGGGGGATGGGGGTATGTGCGTACACAAGCTGGGTTCACTGGTACAAGCAGACATGCCCACAATAGACTTCGTTATAAAAACAAGCCTACTTATGAGAAACTGGTAAAGATTCTTGTCAGCAAGAATATCCTCTCAGGACCTAAATGGAAACAACAAAGAGAAACTGACCCGGAACTGAAACATATCCCAAAAAATCTACACCACGCATACGAAAAATGGAACTTCAATGGAGGATGGGAGTACGTGCGGAAACAGGCTGGTAAAGGGAAACCATCTTACGAAAAATTGATAGAGATTCTTATCGAAAAAAATATCTTTTCAGGAGCAGAATGGGAAACACAAAAAGAAATTGACCCGGAACTACAACACATCCCAAAAAATCTGCACCAAGCTTATAAAGAATGGGGGCCGAATGGGGGATGGAAGTACGTGCGGAAACAGGTTGAGATAGACAGATCTATTTATAAAGACAAACCCACTTATGAGGAATTGGTAGAGATTCTTGTCAGTAAAAATATATTCTCTTTTCCTGAGTGGGAAACACAAAGAGAAACTGACCCGGAACTACAACACATCCCAAAAAGTCTAAGCGACTCTTATGAAAAATGGAACCCAAATGGAAAATGGGAGTACGTGCGGAAACAGGCTGGGAAAGGTAAACCTTCCTACGAAAAATTGATAGAGATTCTTATTGGAAAAAATATCTTTTCAGGAGCAGAGTGGGAAACACAAAAAGAAACTGACCCGGAACTGAAATATATCCCAAAACGTCTAAGCTACACCTATGAAGAATGGAATCAAAATGGAGGATGGGAGTATGTACGAAAACAGGCTGGGATAACCAGTACAAGCAAACCTTCTTATAAATATGCCTATAAAGATAAGCCTACTTATGAGGAACTGGTAGAGATTCTTATCAGCAAGAATATCCTCTCAGGACCTAAATGGAAACAACAAAGAGAAACTGACCCGGAACTGAAACATATCCCAAAAAATCTATACCAAGCATACGAAAAATGGAATTTAAATGGAGGATGGGAGTATGTGCGGAAACAGGCTGGGATAACAACTGAGGTAGGCAGATCTACCTATACAGATAGGCCTAATTATGAGGAACTGGTAGAGATTCTTGTCAGCAAGAATATCCTCTCAGGAACTAAATGGAAAAAACAAAGAGAAACTGACCCGGAACTACAACATATACCAAAACGTCTATACCACGCTTATAAAGAATGGAATCAAAATGGAGGATGGAAATATATCCGTTATAAAGCAGGCACAGGTGGGCCTATTAGAGACAAACCCTCTTATGAAAAATTGATAGAGATTCTTATCAGTAAAAATATCTTTTCAGGAGCAGAATGGGAAACACAAAAAGAAATTGACCCGGAACTACAACACATCCCAAAAATTTTATCTAGAGATTATGAAGAATGGAATAAAAATGGTGGGTGGGAGTATGTACGGAAACAAGCAAGTAAAGGCAAACTCTCCTATGAAAAATTGGTAGAGATTCTTGTCAGTAAAAATATATTCTGGCATTCCGAATGGGAAACACAAAGAGAAACTGACCCGGAACTGAAACATATCCCAAAAAGTCTACACACAGTTTATAAAGAATGGAATCAAAATGGAGGATGGAAATATATCCGTTATAAAGCAGGCACAGGTGGGTCTGTTAGTGACAAACCTCTCTACGAAAAATTGATAGAGATTCTTATCAGTAAAAATATATTCTTTTTTTCTGAGTGGAAAAACCAAAGAGAAACTGACCCGGAACTACAACACATCCCAAAACGTCTAAGCTACGCCTATGAAGAATGGAATCAAAATGGAGGATGGGAGTACGTGCGTACACAAGCTGGAATAACTGGGACAAGCAGACGACCTACCTATGAAGATAGGCCTATTTATAAAAGACTGGTAGAGATTCTTGTCAGTAAAAATATATTCTGGCATTCCGAGTGGGAAACACAAAGGGAAACTGACCCGGAACTACAACACATCCCAAAAAACTTAAGACACGCTTATAAAGAATGGGGGCCGAATGGGGGATGGGGGTATGTGCGTACACAAGCTGGAATAACTGGGACAATCAGACCTACCTATGAAGATAGGCCTACTTATGAGGAACTGGTAGAGATTCTTGTCAGCAAGAATATCCTCTCAGGAACTAAATGGAATACACAAAGGGAAACTGACCCGGAACTACAACACATCCCAAAAAATCTATACCAAGCATACAAAGAATGGAAAGGATGGAAACATTTCCGGGAACAAATGGGGGTCACGACATCAGAATGACAAAGTGTTCATTACTGTATCGAAAGTTATAGCCTATGATTTTTAGATATTTAAATTATAAATGGATTCCGGCCTGCGCCGGAATGACGAAGGTAGCCGGAATGACGAAGGTAGCCGGAATGAAAGCCACCAAAGTGGCTTTCAGTTTGAAGATGACCGGAATGACGAAGGTAGCCGGAATGACGAAGGTAGCTGGACTGAAAGCCACCAAAGTGGCTTTCAGTTTGAAGATGACCGGAATAACGAAACATTCTTTTTGGGTTTTAAGTCTTTTACTGTTTCTCATCTCAAAAACTTTGTTATTTCCTATAAATTCTTTTGCCTGTAGCAAGGCTTTTCAGGAAATCACTCCTGAACAACTTAAAGCTCGTTTAACCCTTATTGCTCCTAATAAAAAAGATATTATTGACAACTTGGATATTAATCCTTCCGTTCCTTATACCCTGACTTTTAACTCTAGAACCAAAATCCAATTCCAAATAAAAAAAGACCCTTCTCTTGCCGAACCGGAAATTGAACTCTCCCCTTCTGCTAAAACACTGAAAATTCCCTCTTATGATTGGTTACAAAAAAGCTCTTCTGACAGCTTACTGAAAAGCTGGCTCATCGGACACGAAGTTCAACCCTACACCAGCCCCTCTAAAAACATTTTATACACGGAAGCTCAAAGCACCGCCTTTACAGCTTTTAAACAAACCCTTATAGCAGGAGTTAAAAGTTTTCTTCATATTGCCCCCACTAGTTCCGGAAAAACTCTCGTGATGGCCAGAGCCTTAAAAGAAAAACTGCAAAACCATAGAACCGGTAAAATCTCTTTTGTAACCGCCCATCAGATCCGCTTAGTGGATCAACTCTTTGAAGCTGCTCAGGCCGAACTCAAAGAAATAGATGTAACTGTTATCAACTGGAATAACAGACTCAATAAGGATTTTTATGTGGAGATAGAAAGATCATTAGGTAGAACAGGGTCCACTGTGTTTGTGATAACCACTCAGTCCTTAAAGAGTCAACTGAGTTTTTTACAACATGAAAAAACACAAGACTATAATCGTTTAGTAAGAAACACAGATGGAATCTATATAGATGAAGCTCATCACTTAGGGGCTTTTCAAACAAAATCTTCTTTATTAACTTTACAAGAAAAAAGTGGAGCCTTTCTCTATGGAACCACAGCCACCCCTGTTCATCATGAAGTAAATTTAAGAGAATTTTTTGAAAGAGAACACTGGTCTTACTTAAGTAATAAAGAAAATCTATTTGCCTCTCATCCTGCTGAAAAAGTAATGGAGCAATTATCTATAGCTATTGAAAGAGGAGAAATTACTCCCTTTGATGCCTTGTATATTATAGGAGAAAGCAGGAAGGGTAAAAAAGGTTTTAATGTTACAAAAGAAAATCCCTTATTTATTCAGCCGGTCAATTACCTGCGTGTTTTAAACCCTTATCACTACAATACACTAGCCGGGATATTACATTCTATCTTTCAGTCCAACAAGAAAGGTTTTATAGTAACAGCCACCATAGCGGAGGCTAAACGTTTAACAGAGTTTTTAAATGAAGCTATAGAGGGAATCACATTTGAAGCTTATCATTCAGAGATGACAAGGGAGCAAAGGCAAGAAGTTGAAAGAAATTCAGAACAAATGGAATCTCATTACATCGTAGCAGTGAGAGCTTTGGATGAAGGGGTGAACTTACCTCACCTTTCAGCTTATATTGATTTAAATGTCAATGTATCAGTAAAGCAGATGGTACATAGAATAGGAAGGGTATTACGTCTTCATCCAGGTAAAACGGGAGCGGATATATTATTTTTAGCCGATTATAGAAATGAAGAAATGGCGGAGGATTTATTACAATTATTGGATATAGTAAACAAGTCCCATTTTCATGGAGGGATACGATATAGAGACAGAAGTGGGGATACAAGGTTAAGAGAGCCGGAAGTAATGCCTTTAACGAGAGAGGAACTGCAACAGTTAGGAGAGAGGCTCAGAGAATCAGCTAGAAGCTTTTGGGATAACAAAAATAAAGACAAACCCACTTTTGAGGAACTGATAGAAATTCTGATTCAAAAAAAAATCTTCTCCCACCCTGAATGGGAAACACAAAGAGAATACGACCCGGAACTGCAACATATTCCAAAAATTCTAACTGCAGCTTATAAAGAATGGAATGAAAACAGTGGATGGGAGTATGTACGGAAAAAAGCCGGGATAACTGGGGTAGGTAGATCCACCTATAAAGATAGACCCACCTTTGAGGAATTGATAGAAATTCTTATTCAGAAAAGCATCTTCTCCGGGCCTCATTGGAAAAAACAAAGAGCAAATGACCCGGAACTGCAACATATTCCGAAAATATTATCTGAAAGCTATAAAGAATGGAATGAAAACAGTGGATGGGAATATGTACGGAAAAAAGCCGGGGTAACTGGGGTAGGAATACCTACTTATAAAGATAGACCCACTTTTGAGGAACTGATAGAAATTCTGATTCAGAAAAAAATCTTCTCCCACCCTGAATGGAAAACACAAAGAGAACACGACCCGGAACTTAAACATATTCCAAAAAATCTAAATGCTGCTTACAAAGAGTGGACTCCTAAGGGAGGATGGAAGTATGTAAATGAAAAAGCAGGTAGAGATTATAC
The DNA here is from genome assembly GCA_028279085.1 of Bdellovibrionales bacterium. GTDB lineage: Bacteria > Bdellovibrionota > Bdellovibrionia > Bdellovibrionales > UBA1609 > JANQSP01. Next base: position 5,860 of record JANQSX010000085.1, on the reverse strand, counting down.
GGGTAGAGATTATACGAGTAGAGATTATACGGGTAGAGATTACACGGGTAGAGATTATAGACTTATTTATACAGACAAACCCACTTTTGAGGAACTGATAGAAATTCTGATTCAGAAAAAAATCTTCTCAGGAACGAAATGGAAAATACAAAGAGAAAACGACCCGGAACTTAAACATATCCCAAAACAATTAAAATCTTATAAAGAATGGGGCCAAAACGGTGGATGGAAGTACGTTCGTCAAAAAGCTGGCAAAGATAAACCTACTTTTGAAGGGCTAATAGAAACTCTTGTCAGTAAAAATATATTCTCCCACTCTAAATGGGAACAACAACGAGAAACCGACCCTGAACTACAACATATTCCAAAACATCTAACTGCAGCTTACAAAGAATGGGCTCCAAACGGAGGATGGAGATATGTCCGCGAGCAAGCTAACAAAGAAAAAAGTGCAGACAACGAAACTACAGAAAATTAAAATTACCTCTTTTCTTAATGGAAAGCTATCTGTTCCCCAAATAAAAAGTACTAATCTTACATAAACATGTTGAAAAAGAAGAAAAATTGGAAAGAATATTCAGATAAAGCCTTACAAAGAAGTGTTGTGTCGCTATAGGAATCTGTCTTTATAAAAAGCTCAAAATATCTTATAAGCCATACAGCTTCTTAACTGTTATTATATATGTGTAATTTTTACTCGGATATAATAAGTAAACATGTAAAACTTTTCTTTCAAACCTCCATTTGTTGAGATATAACCTCATTAGGAATAAAATCCGCCATACAAGTTTTAACGAAAGTGGTTGGAATGACAAAATATTCTTTTTGGGTTTTAAGTCTTTTATTTTTTCTTATCTCAAAAGCTTTTTTGTTTCCCATAACTACTTTTGCCTGTAGCAAGGCTTTTCAACCAGATATAAAACCAGAACAACTTAAAGATCGTCTACTGCTTATCGCTCAAAATAAAATAGAAGAAATAAAAAATTTAAACATTGAACCTTGTGGGCCTCACTGCCTCTCTTTTTACTCTCAAACAGGGCTGCGATTTCAAATTAAAAAAGATTCCTCTCTAACAAAGCCTAAAATTGTCCTCTCCCCTACTTCTAAAATACTGAAAATCCCCTCAACAACTTGGCTAAAAGACAGCTCTTCAGATAACTATCTAAAAAGCTGGCTTATCGGACATGAAATACACCCCTATACAGGTCCCTCAAAAATTATTCAATATACAGAAGCTCAAAACACGGCCTTTATAGCCGTTAAACAAGCTCTTAACGAAAGTGTAAAAAGTTTTCTCCATATTGCCCCAACCAGTGCTGGTAAAACTCTCGTGCTAGCTAGAGCCTTAAAAGAAAAACTTCAAAATTATAGAAAGAAAAAAATTTCTTTTGTCACTGCTCATCAAATTCACTTAGTCGATCAATTGTTTGAAGCTGTTCAACAAGAACTTAAAGGAACAGATGTTACTATCATCAACTGGAATGAAAAATCAAACAAAGATTTTGATGTGGAGATAGAAAGATCTATAGGAAGAAGCCAAGCCACTGTGTTTGTTATTACTAGTCAATCTTTAAAACAACAGTTGGATTTTTTCCAAGGTAAAAACCTAAAAACTTATAACCGGTTGATTGAAAACATAGATGGTATTTATATAGATGAGGCTCATCACTTGGGTGCTTTTCACACAAAAGAAGCTCTTTTAGTACTAAAAGAACAAAGTGAGGCTTTTCTCTATGGAACCACGGCCACTCCTGTACATCATGAAATCAATTTAAGAGAATTTTTTGAAAGAGAACATTGGTCTTATTTAAATACCATAGAAAAAGGTAATTTATTTGCCTCCCACCCTGCTGAAAAAGTAATAGAACAATTAGCTATAAGTATTGAAAAAGGAGAAATTACTCCCTTTGATAATTTGTATGTTATAAGCGAAAACGGTTTTAATATAACAAAAGAGTATCCTTTGTTTATTCAACCAATAAACCATCTTCGTGTCTTAAACCCCCACCATTATAACACGCTTGTAGGAATACTCTACCCTATCATTCAATCAAACAAGAAAGGCTTTATAGTGACAGCCACTATTGCGGAAGCTAATCGTTTAACGGATTTTTTAAACGAAGCTATAGAGGGAGTTACATTTGAAGCTTATCACTCAGATATGACTAAAGAACAAAAACAAAAAGTTTTAAATCATTCAGAGAAGATAGAGTCTCATTATATTGTAGCAGTGAGAGCTTTAGATGAAGGAGTAAACTTACCTCATTTATCAGCTTATATTGATTTAAATGTAAATGTTCCAGTAAAACAAATGGTGCATAGAATAGGAAGAGTATTACGTCTCCACCCAGGAAAAATGAGAGCAGATATACTACTCTTAGCCGACTACAGAAATGAAGCGATGGCAGCAGATTTACTACACTTATTGGACACAGTGAATGTATTAAACTTTCATGGTGGAATAAAATATAATAGAGCAAGCGGAGACTCCCATTTAAGAAACTCTGAAATAGTTCCTTTAACAAGGGAGGAGTTAAAACAGTTAAGAGACGAGTCAAGACTGTCTATTAGAGCTTTTTGGAGTAATCAAAAAAGAGAAAAGCCCTCTTACGAAGAATTGATAGAAATTCTTATCAGTAAGAGTATACTCTTACATTCTGAATGGAAAATACAAAGAGAAACCGACCTCGAACTACAACATATTCCAAAACGTCTAAGCCAAGCCTATAAAGAATGGACTCCAAACGGAGGGTGGCAGTATGTAAGGAAAAAAGCAGGAGTAGTTGGTGTAGAAAAAGTCTATAAAAATAAGCCCACTTATGAGGGACTGATAGAGATTCTTATCAGTAAAAAGATCTTCTCAGGAACTAATTGGAGAGAACAACGAGAAACCGACCCTGAACTACAACATATTCCGAAATATCTATACGGAGCTTATAAAGAATGGAACTTAGATGGAGGGTGGGAGTTTGTAAGGAAAAAAGCGGGAGTAACTGGAATCGGCAGACCCTCTTATAAAGATAGACCTACTTATGAGGAGTTGGTAGAGATCCTTATCAGTAAAAACATATTTTCTATTCCTAAGTGGAAAAAACAAAGGAAAACTGATCCCGAATTACAACATATACCAAAAGTTCTAAGTCAGAATTATAAAGAATGGAACAAAAATGGAGGGTGGCAGTATGTAAGGAAAAAAGCGGGAGTAGTTGGGGTAGGAAGAGCTCACAGAGGCAAACCCTCTTATGAAGAGTTGATAGAAATTCTTATCAGTAAAAAGATCTTCTCAGGAACTAAATGGAAAGAACAAAGAGAAACCGACCCCGAATTACAATATATCCCGAAAAATCTATACGAAGCTTATGAAAAATGGAATTTAAATAGAGGATGGGAATATGTAAGGAAAAAAGCGGGAGTAACCGGAATCGGCAGATCCTCTTATAAAGATAAACCTTCCTATAAAGAATTAATAGAAATTTTAATTAGCAAAAACATTTTTTCAGGAACGGAATGGAAAATACAAAGAGAAACCGACCCCGAACTACAACATATCCCAAAACGTCTAAGCCAAGACTATAAAGAATGGAACCTAAACAGAGGGTGGGAGTTTGTAAGGAAAAAAGCTGGGGTAAACGGGCTCGACAAGCCCTCTTATAAAAGATTGATAGAGATTCTTATTAGTAAAAACATCTTTTCAGGAACGGAATGGAAAATACAAAGAGAAACCGACCCCGAACTACAACATATCCCAAAAGTTCTAAGTCAGAATTATAAAGAATGGAACGAAAATGGAGGATGGAAATATGTAAAGAAAAAAGCGGGAGTCATTCAGACGGGTAGAGCTGTCTATAAAGATAAACCTACTTATGAGGAACTGATAGAGATTCTTATTAGTAAAAATATCTTTTTTGATTCTGAATGGAAAATACAAAGAGAAATCGACCCAGCTCTACAACACATACCAAAACATCTCAGCCCTGTTTATACAAAATGGACACTAAATGGAGGGTGGCAGTATGTTCAGAAAAAAGCTGGATTAACCGGTATCAGCAGCCCCTCTTATAAAGATAAACCCACTTATGAAGGATTGATAGAGATTCTTATCAGTAAAAATATCTTTTCTGACTCCGAATGGAAAACACAAAGAGAAATCGACCCAGATCTACAACATATTCCAAAACATCTCAGCCCTGCTTATACAGAATGGGCACCAAATGGAGGGTGGCAGTATGTGCTGGAAAAAGCTAATAAAGAAAAAAATACAGGTACGAAGAAAAAAGCACATATGAGAAAATTACAGAAAACGAGAACTTCTTCTCCCTTATTTTAGAAATAAAAGATTAACAAATAAAAAAACTACACAGCTTTTCGTTTTTTCTGAAAACGATCGATAAAAATCACTAAAGGAGTGGCTACATAAATAGAAGAATAAGTTCCGATAACAACCCCTACTCCCAAGGTAAAAGCAAAATCTTTAATCACTCCATCTGTGTAAAACCACATCACTCCCACTGCCACCATGGTAGTAATAGAAGTTAAAAGAGTACGGGAAAGCACATCATTAATAGAGCGATTGCAAAGTTTGAAAAAAGATTCTTTCTTTCCAAAATATTCCCCATTTTCTCTAATGCGATCAAAGGTTACAATAGTATCATTTAACGAATACCCGATGATAGCCAACAAAGCCGCCAGAGTTTGCACACTCACCACTAAATTAAAAAGAGCAAATATCCACAATGTTAAAACGGCATCATGAAAAAGGCACACAACGGCTGCCGGAGCATATTTATAATCAAAGCGAATAGCCAAATAAATGAGGATCATTATCAAGCTATAAAAAATAGCCAGGATTCCTTTTTTTCTTAGCTCCGATCCAATTTGCGGACCCACGGAGTCCACCTTTCGTATCTCCACTCCCTGTTCTGAAAAATCGTTTTTAAAAGATTTAATTAATCCTTCTATAGCTGCTGTATTTTTTCCCTCTTCCTCTTCCGAATCAACATTTTCTATGAAAATAAGAAATTCATTCTCTTCATCACCAAAGGTTTGCACAGAAGGCTTGGAAAAACCTTTACCGGAAACGTACTTTCTAAGTTCTTCCACTTTAGGAGGAGAGGTAAAACGAACTTGAACTTCATTCCCACCGGCAAAATCTATACCGTAATTCAAGCCATTTGTAACAATCCACACTAAAGCCAATAAAGAAAGCGCTAAAGAACCAGTGGTAATAAAAGGGGAAGGGGATAAAAAATCAAATCTAGGTTGTTTCATTTTTTTACCTTATAACCTTTTCAGTTGAAACTTACGAATTAAAGTATCCAGAACAGTACGGGACACAAAGACCGCTGTAAAAATAGAAGTGATAATGCCGCAAAAAAGAGTGACGGCAAACCCCCTGATAGGGCCGGTTCCAAAAGACATGAGAACAGCACATACAATGGCTGTAGTGATGTTAGCATCCAAAATCGCCGACAGCGCATACCGATAACCATCTTTAACCGCTAAGGCCAGGGAAGAACCTTTTCTTAATTCCTCTTTTAATCGCTCATAAATAATTACATTGGCATCCACTGCCATACCAATAGTTAAAATAATACCGGCTACACCAGGCAAGGTCAGAGTGGCTCCTAAAGAAGTCAGAAGAGATAATAAACACAGCATATTCATACATAAAGCTACATTAGCCACTACACCCAATACGCGATAATAAAGCAGCATAAAAACAATGACTAAGATTCCGGCAAGTATTCCCGCTTTCTTTCCTTTTTCAATAGAGTCTCTTCCCAAGGTAGGCCCTACTGTACGCTCTTCCATTTTCACCAAGCGAGCCGGAAGCGCACCGGCTCGTAAAACATTGCCACTG
>JANQSX010000077.1 GCA_028279085.1 Bdellovibrionales bacterium | reverse complement strand
ACGGCTTTATTTTATTTTGTAAAAGGTTTATTTATGAAAGTCACAGGGAACCTTCAATCGGCTTTTGATTGTTTTACAAAAGCTATCCTAACGGATCCAAAACTGTCCGTGGCCCGTGTGGAAAAATATTCTCTATCAAAAAAAAGAAAGTCCAGAAACAAAAAATCACTTATGAGCCTTTTCAAAAAAGGAGCTTGATTTTTATACTACATTCGTTATTTTACTTTGTTCTCGTAATTCCGAACTTGATTCGGAATACAGAAAATACTTGTAGCTTCTTCTGGATTCCGGCTTTCGCCGGAATGACGGGAACTCGCTTTGAATCAGTATTTGGGTGGAAAAAATATTAAAATAAGTACCGTCTGAAAGATACGGAAGAAATCACTCCTAGTGCTACCATAGTAGTTAATAAACTGGAACCACCGTAAGAGAGTAAAGGTAAAGGAATTCCCACAATCGGCAATAAACCCATAGTCATTCCGATATTAATAAACATATGCCAAAACATATAAAAAGACATACCTATACAAAGAAAAACCCCTACCTTATCTTTTGATTGAAAGGCGGTATGAAATCCTAAGATAATAAGAAATAAGAATAAAAAAATGGTGATTGTACTTCCAATAAATCCATGTTCTTCGCTGAGAACGCTGAAAATAAAATCGGTATGTCGTTCAGGTAAAAACTCCAATTGAGATTGAGTTCCTTTTTGAAAACCTTTTCCTAAAAACTGTCCGCTGCCAATAGCAATTTTAGACTGAATAGTATTGTATCCTGTACCTCTCGGATCTCGTCCAGGAGAAATGAAAGTAAGAATTCTGTTTTTTTGATAATCTTTTAAGATAAAATTCCAGGCTAAAGGAGAGATACACAGAATACATAAAATACAGGAGAATAAAATATTTCTATGCACTTTTGCAAAAATAATAATGGAACCGGTGATAATAAGTATCATTAAACCTGTTCCCAAATCCGGCTGGAACACAATAAATAAAACGGGGATCAGAATCAGAATTAGAGGTTTTGCCAATTCTGTTAGAGTCATGGACTTCCAACTTCTTTTGACAGATAAAATCCGAGCTAAGATAAAAATAAGAATAATTTTTAATGTTTCAGAAGGTTGATAATTAAATAAGCCCAGATCCAGCCATCTTTTTGAACCTCCGAATACACTGCCGAAAAAATGCACCATTATTAAAAATATTAAATTTACACTATACAGTATATAAGCAACTCTTGTAAAAAAATGGTAATTGATAAAAGAGATACATAAGAAGATACAAGCTCCTACAGTGATCCAAACCAATTGAAGATAAAACAAATGAGTGGTTGTGGAATGAGTACGGTGAGAGATGCTATATAAATTAATCAATCCGATGATCAATAGTGTTACAATAGTAACTATTAAACTCCAGTTGAGCTTTTTTATAACACTTAATCCTTTTTGACTCTGTATATTCATTGTGCCTTTTCCGAAGATGATGAGAGAGAAGAAACTTCCCGTCTTTTTTTGTTTTCAAAGTAAGCATGAATGATATCACGGGCTATAGGTGCTGAACCACTAGAACCGGAGCAGGAATGTTCTGTTAAAACAGAAACAGTGATTTCCGGATTATCAGCAGGAGCTATGGCCACAAACCACCCGTGATGTTTTTGTTCCAAAGGTCTTTCTTGACATTTTTCATGGATGCTATCTTTTGAAAAAGACATCACTTGCGCCGTACCCGTTTTACCGGCTATTTTTACATCTTTTACTTTCCACCACTTAGCTGTTCCCTGTGGACCGTGTACTACTTGTGTTAAAGCCTTCCTAAGGGTGTTAAAGTGCTCCTGTTTAATTTGCTGCTCATTAATGGTATCAATTACTTGAGATGAAAAAGTTTGAATAACTTTATCATTAGTATCTGTTATTTTTTTGACTATAAAAGGTTTTACAATTTTTTCGGAAGTGGCGATGGCGTAATAAACAACAGCCATTTGTAAAGGGGTCACTAAAATAAATCCTTGGCCAATAGCATGAACTAAATTTTCCCCGGGTTGCCAAGCTTCTCCAAGATGTTTTTTTTTCCATTTTGAATCAGGGATAAAACCTGTGACCTCTCCATCTAGCTTAATCGAAGTTTTTTTTCCCAAGTGAAATAGCCTGGCGTATTTTGCTATAGTGTCGATGCCTAAATTGATTCCTAATTTATAAAAGAAAACATTGGCTGAACGTTCAATAGCTGAAATAAGGTGAATGGATCCATGTCCTGTTTTTCGGTAATCATGGTAAGTTCTTCGGCCAAAGATCAATTCTTTGGGGGAATCAATGAGGGTGTCCGCTGTGATCAATCCCTCTTGTAAAGCCGCTAAAGCAACAATCGGTTTAAAAATGGAACCTGGAGCATAGTGATCCTGTATAGGTTTATTTCGTAAAGGATTGGTGGGGTTATCTGCTAGTTTCATCCATGAGGCTGTAGAAAGCCCTATGGAAAAAATATTAGGATTATAAGAAGGGTAAGAAACCCAGGCCAGAATTTCTCCATTATTTTTCATAACTATAACGGAACCATGACGAGGGCCGATTTTATCTTTTCTTAATAAACTTAGATAAGCGGTTTCCTGTAAGCTTTTATCAATAGTAAGGGTGAGGTTATTGCCTGGTGTAGGTTCTTTCGGTTTAAAACTCCATAAGCTGGAAATTTCTGAAATGGATTTGCGATTATGTACATCCACCTCTACAAAAGAAAAACCGTCTTCTCCTCGAAGTTCATATTCCCATACAGATTCCAATCCGTTTTTTCCAATTAAATCTCCTGGTTGAAAATGAAACTTTTTTCCATATTTTTTATTAAAAACGGGAATTTGCTTTTTAGCTATTTCACTTAAATAACCGAATAAATGTGCTCCGTTTTCTTTTAAAGGATAATGTCGAATGATGGCTTCCTGAATATCTACTCCTGTGTAATCCCATTGCAAAAGTTTTAAGCGGACAACTTGATTTAAGTCCAGGTGTTTCTTAATAACTATCGGGCGAAAAGGACCATGTTTTTTTTCTTCCAATCGCACTTTTTCCATAATGTGTTGTGGGGCTATTTGGATGATAGAGGAAATGTCTTTTGCCGCTTGTTCTAAATGGTTAAGATATTGCGGTGTAATAGTGAGCTCTAGATCCAAAAAATTATCTACTAATATATGGCCCTGACGATCGAAAATAATTCCTCTAGGAGCCGGGATTTTCGCTTCCCTCAGTCGGTTAATTTCCGAGTATTTTCTTAGTTTTTCTCCATGAATAATTTGCAAATACCACAATCGGCTAACCAGAATCAGTCCGGCGCAAACTAAAATCCAACTCACCCATTTCCATCGATGGATAATTTCCTGAAGTTCCTCTTCCATCCGGGAAAGTTGTTCTCTCATAAAACCCCCGGGCGTTTATGTTCTTTTGGTTTAGTAATTGTTAGATAATCAATCCATTGGAAAAGACTCAATAATGCAAATGAAAAAATCCATGTTAATAAGGCTCCCCCTAACTCGGATAAGAATCCATGAAAATAAAATGGCCCTCCCACGATTTGAGCAAATACCCATATTAATAAAGGGAAAAAAATAAGGGTGAGGGCGCAACCTGTGCTAAAAAATACCCAACTTGTGTAGTAGATTCTTTTGAATAAAAGAAGAGTTAATAAGACTAGTCCATTAAAAGTTAATAAATAACCGGTCAATAAAGAAGAAGAGGAAGCTATACTTAAAGCAATAAAATAAATCATAAATACCGTCTCACCGGTTCGGCGATAAAGACCCCAATAAATAAGACAAGGTATCCATAAGTGGATAGGAATATGAGTTCCAAAAAACGAAGGTAACAGGCTATTTTGAATCATGGTTATTAATAAGATAAGAAGCATCATTACAGAATAGTTGAGAAATGCCATTTTATAGTTTGTAAACATTAAAGCTGTTCCTGAAAAGAATGTATTTTGTTTACAATAAGGACTTCTTCCAATTGGGAAGAGTTTATAAAAGGTGTAATAGTGACTTCTTGTGTGAGTCCGTGTTGCTGTTTTTTAACTTCTGTAACTGTGCCAATAGGAAACCCTCCCATTGATAAAATATTGCGTCCAGAAGTCACAATAATATCCCCTTTTTTTACATCATCTCTGCTCTTTAAATATTTAAGCTGACATTTATTTCTATCTATGCCTTCTACCACTCCATGTACCCGTGAACGTTGAACAATAGAGGGAATAGCGGCATGAGGGTCAGTGAGTAAAATCACTTGTGAGAAATGAGAAAAGACTCTAAAGATATAACCAATTACCCCTTTTTCATTAACAACAATCATATTTTTTTTTATTTTATGAGTATAGCCACGATTAATAGTGATGAGTTGATATTCAGAAACAGGATCGCGACCGATAACCTGAGCTACGATAAACTGTATCCGGCTGGTCTGTTTAAAATTGAGAATAGTATTTAATCTTTTGTTTTCCTGCTGTACTTCTTTCATTAAAGTTAATCGGGATTTAAGCTGTGTATTTTCCTTCTCTAATTCACGATTTTTTTTCCTGGTATGAATTAAATTGAGATAAGTGTCAGTCGTTTGATATACGGAGGAAGACAGAGAATAATAAAAAAGTTGTATTTTGCTGTTTATAAAAGCAAAGGATCTAAAGAGGATATTGTTTTCTGTTTTAGACCGATCCAAGGTCATTAAAAAGACCGGTACAATAATAATAAAAATGATTAAAAGCGCTTTTTTTATGTCAAAATTAAAAAAATGCACGATACTCCCCTTATTCCTCTTGATTATTATGTATAAGTTTATAAAACAATAGTAATTATGTTTGAAAAATGGAGAAAGCCCGGTCGGGCAAAAAATATCAGTTCTTTTATTATTTTTGGCCTGATTTGTTTGGTGTTTGTTTTTATCGGAGTTCCTGTCAGTCAAATGTCTAATTTGGGAGGGGCTGCTTTAGTTGTGAATAATAAAGTGATTTCCTGGTCAGAATATCAAAATTACCTGATGGTGTTGGAACAACAGGCTTCGGAGCAATCAGGAGGAGGAATAGAAGCTGAGCGTCAGGAAAAATTGAAACAACAGGCCGTGAATGATTTGTTAAATATCGAATTAATTGTTCAGGCCACACACAAACTAGGTGTTATTATTTCCAAAAAAGCGGTGCAGGATAAAATTGTAGAGTTTCCCTTTTTTAAGGAAGAAGGGCGTTTTGTCCATTCAAAATATCATGCTTTCCTGGAAGCTAGACGCTTTTCCGCCTCGTATTATGAAGACTTAATTAGAAGAGAAATACAAAGAACACGTCTTCAGAATATATTTAATATAACAGTGCGTACTTCAGCAGAAGAAAGAAAAAAGAAACAACAGTTAGGGAATTTTATGATTCAAATCAGTTACATTCAGTTTCCTTCAGGGAGTCTCAAACCGGAAGAATTTAATAACATCAATACTGTAGTGAAAGCAGGGGATCTGGACTTATTCAGTGAAATAGTGAAGGAGAGAAACTGGGAATGGAACAAAACGGATTCTTTTGATTTAAGCCGCACTTCTTTACCTGGTTTGGAATCAGAAAAGATTCTTTTTGATAAAGTTTTTCAGTCTCTTCCTGATACAGGAATGATTAGAAATATCATAGGAGTTAGGGATCAATCTTTTATATTGAAAGTGGATCATTTTACAGTAGCAAAAAATGAAAAATCTGATGAACAAATAGCTGATTTTTTACCGGATTATTTTTTTACTGATAGGTTGCTTTCCCAAGTCGCTTTTTTCTCGTGGATTCGTTCTGCTCGCTCTTCAGCCAAATTAAAAATAAATCCCCGGTTGCAAGGTACTGTTCAACCTTAAATATTACCTTATCTCTGCTTTATTCTCCTTAAGTGAGAATCCTTTAGTCTTAAAACGTGAGTCTGGTTATTGTGAAAATTTTTCTCTCTTACTAGATGATTAGCTTAAACCTTGAGTCTGTTTTTTTTTTTAATACTAGCTATTAAGTGCTTTTTACTTCAGTCTTTTGTTAGGCAGACCGATACACAGAGGTTGGAGGTATAGCATGAAGCTGTTTGTTGTTCTTTTTTTATTGGTAGGATTTCTTTTTGGTTGTGGTGCTCCTATTGGATTTGATACTCCTGGAGGTAATCCATCTTGGGTGGGAGACTTATCTTCCCGTATAGATTCAGAAGAGGAACGAGCCGCCGGGAAAATTAGAGTGCCTAATAAGGGAAAAAAGAAAAGAAGAATGCAACCTAAAACAGTCGGTGATGTGGTGGAAACACAAGAGCCGGAACCGCCAGTAGAACCGGAAAAACCAGTTTGGGTGGCTCAGTTAGAGGATGAAGTAGTAATAAACAAAGTGGGTAAAACTAGAAGAGGTACTCCTGAACAAATTGAACAAGATTTAGTAGAACCGGTAGAGGAGACACCGGCACCGGAACCGGAACCACCAGCTCCCGTGTCTACGGAACCACCAAAAGTGGATATTGTTTTTGTAGTGGATGCATCTAATTCCATGGATCATTTCTTAAGAAGAGTAAAGAAAACTTTTGCCGGCTTTGTTCAGGCATTAGGCCAATTGGATTGGCGAATAATGTTTACTACAGCTGATCATGGTAGTCATGGTTTCTTTTTGGCTAACTGGACGGCTAGAGATGGAACAGCTATGTCCCTTGAACATGACGGCCGGTTGTTATTAGGTACAAAGTATTTAACGAAAAATACAGAGGATTATGGTTCTGTTTTCATTGATACATTAAGGATTTCTGATTTTTATGAACATCTTGATAATAGAGGTGATCAGGAAAAATCCAAATGTGAGTTAGCCCCTGGTTGTCAAGGTTGGAATGAACAACCTTTAAAATCTTTAGAAGCTGCTTTTGTGAAGAACCGTTCTTTCTTTCGCCCTGGAGCGGATGTTGTCTCTATTATTTTTTCCGATAGTGATGAGGGGGAAAATTCTGATCCATCAAAAAGAGTAAACGCGGAACAAGTTGTGAAGTCATTTGAACAGGGATTAGGAAAAAGCGGCAAAAAGCTAGTGTCTTATGGAATTATTATGATTCCTGAGCAGGATGAAGCTTGTAGAGCAAAATACTCCAGTGGATTTTGGGGAGGAGAAGGTCTTTTTGGAACAGAATTAGTTAGGATGGCTGAATTAACGGGAGGTTCTAACCATAGCATTTGTAAAGACAGTTATGCTCCGCTAGCACGAAAAATTGCAGCTGATTTTATTGATTAATTAATGAAGTAACTATGAGAGGTTTATTGAATTTATGTTGTTTGAGCCTCACTAATAAAAAGCCAGTAGGTCGTTTATTATTTCTTTTGTTTTTCTGTGTCATTTTTTATGGATGTGGTTTTTTTCCACACACCCTCCCTGGGATATTGGAGGTAAAAGACCTTGATGATCCATCTGATGAAATATTACTTTCCACGGAAGAAAGGGATGCAGATACTTTCAAGGGAAAAAAGCCTGTAGATATTCTTTTTGTGGTGGATACTTCTTACTCTATGGTTCAGTACTTAAAAAAAGTTGATCAAACTTTTAAAGATTTTATACCAACACTTTCTCCTGTTTCATGGAAAATAGCTTTCACAAATGCGGATTATGATCCTAATGCTTTTTCTTATTATGGTCGTGATCTTTTTAAAGGAAAAATAATGAAGCTGGAGTTAAATGGAAACATATTGCCTTATAGTACATTGCATGTGCGTTTTAAAAGCAATAAGGAAATTTTTATAGATACTTTAAAAAGATATGAACAAGGTGATGTATCTCATTTTCCACCGGATCAATATATTAATCCATGTGATTTGCCACCTTATTGTCAGGGAAATGTTAGAACTCCTGTGTACTCTCTTATCAGTTCTTTTTCGGCCAATAAAAATGTGTTTAGAAACCATGCTGATTTTGTAGCTGTTATCTTTACTAATGGAGATGATATGTATAGCAATAATGATACTGCTAATCTAATGATGGAAGAATTTAGAAAACACCATGGACGAAAGAAAAAAATAAGCGTATATAGTATTTCCATTATTCCAGGGGACGAAAAATGTTTTAATTATGATCAGGCTAATCAATATAACTATGCTTCTTCTCATTATGGAGAGAAAGTTCATGAAGTGGTACAGACTACAGGGGGAAAAGCAATAAGTATTTGTGCTCCTAACTATTCTCCTTTGGCTTCTGAGATAGTTCGTTCAACTCTCAATAATACTTCTGATGGAAGTACTATTATTCTCTAAAATTAAAATTTTTTCTAGGGTGGAACTCTTAACAAACGTCCTGGTTTTTTATAATTCTGTTTTTTTATTCTACATTAATAAGCCCGTAGTCCAGGTTATTTTATAAGCGGATACTCATTTTTTTTGGTTTTGCTATGCTTTTACGGAAGGTAGTAACTATGGGGCGCTTACTATATTTGTTATTGTTATGTAGTTTTTTAATATCTTGTAATACAGAGCTATCCTTTTTTACTGTAGAAGAATTAAATGATCAAAATGAAGATTTATCACATTCTTTTGAACGCAGGATGAGAAGAAAAAGAATGGTCACAAGAAATACAAAATTTACATCCAGTCTCAGACAACCGCAGCCGTGGGTAATGTATGATCCATCACCCATACAGGTACCAAGACCGGTACTGATACAAGAGCAAAAATATGTATATGTACGGCCCAGCGAAGAAAACCCTGTTGTTTTTGATGAAAAAATAGAATTTATTCAGTTAGCTCATAATGATGTTTCATCTGATGGTGTTTCAGGGCCACCATCTCCTTTTGTGTTTACTGTTAAAACCAATGTGCCACAAAAAGGCTATATGGGGTCTTCTCAATTAACTCCAGTGTCTGTTTTAGGTGTTCCGACTGTTTCTCAGAATACTGATGAACCGGTAGAAGTGGAAAAAGGATCAGTGTATGAAGAAAAGGGAAATGTAAATATCAAAAACTTACCTGTTATTGAGACAAAAGGATTGGAAACTGTCACCTCTTCTGAATGGCGTTTGGATGCAGAGGTTAATGAACCGGATAAAATATTTATTCCCCGTCCTTTGGATGTTTTATTTGTTGTAGATACTTCAGAGTCCATGCATAAAAATTTAGTGGTTTTTAAAGAAAAGTTTTTAGGGTTTTTGAATTATTTAGCTCAATTGGATTGGAAAATAGCTATCACTAATGCGGACCATGGTGAAACAGGTTTTTTCTTATTTAATTTGGGTGCTTTAAAAGGAAAGGCCATGAAGTTGGAAAATGATGGAAAAGTATTAAATCTAAGATATTTACACCCTAATATACCTAATTATAATAATATTTTTTTAGATAGTATTTCCAGACATTCACTTGGTGCATATAAAAAATCCGGTGGAGAAAATGGACCGGAAAATGTAGGTTACTGTGAATTGCCTCCCGGGTGTCAGAGCTTACAGGAACAACCTTTAAAATCTTTAAAAGCGGCTTTGGGTAAAAACAAGGATTTTTTCAGAAAAGAAGCAGATCTTATTGCTATTGTTATCAGTAATTCTGAGGAGAGAGCTAATGACCAGGAGGCTGCTACACAACCTATTGAAGTGATTGAAGAATTTCGTGCTGTTCATGGGTTGAAAAAAAGATTTAAAGTGTATGGAGTCATTATTACCGAAGATGATCAGCAGTGTTTGAATCAAAATAAAATTCAGCAATTTTTCTTTCCGGAAGGGGCTTTTTCAGAAAAAATAGATCATCTTAGTGAAATAACAGGTGGAGAAGTGTTCAGTATTTGTTCCTCAGACTATCAAGCTCTGGGTCAAAGTATTTTTAATTCTTTTGTAAAAGGTCGCGACAACAATTAAATTCCGAATTATAAAATATGTTGAATTATTATGTAGAATATATGTAGGGTGAAATGTCATGTTTTTCAGATTTATATCTCATGCAGTAGTGAAAAACTTTTCTCTGGATTCACGCTCTCTTGCCTTATTTAGAGTATTTGCTGCTGTTATTTTATTGATTGATTTCCTATGTACTCGTCTTCCCTGGTTTACTCTCTTTTATACGAATAGCGGTTTGTTACCCCAACGGGAACTTTCCGGTCATGGATCTTTTTGGTCCAGTACTAGTTCTTTAAATTTTATATCTTCAAGTGCCGGATTTCAGATGGTTCTCTTTACTCTAGCTATGCTTTTTTTTCTTATGTTACTTATAGGGTATAAAACAAAATGGGCGGTATTAGGATCATGGTTATTGCTTGTATCTTTTCAATCCCGAAACTTCTTGATTATCAATTCCGGAGATACACTTCTTGGTCTTATGTTGTTTTGGGCCTTGTACCTTCCCCTTGGAAAACATTATTCGGTAGATAGTGCTTTACAGTTAAAAAAAGAAAATGCTTCTCCTGCTTTTTCTGTCAATTCATGCGCTTTTATTCTGCAAATTTTAATGGTGTATTATTTTACTTACTTATTGAAAACACATGATATATGGAGAGTGACCGGTCAAGGGGTGTATTATGCTCTTATGTTGGATAATTTTAGAACTGTATTTGGGGATATTTTATTACAATATCCCGGTCTTATGCGGATATTATCTTATGTAACTTATTATGCTATTGAGAATTGTGCTCCTATTGCATTTATATTAGTTGGATTTTTCTGGAGATTGAGAATCGTTCTTATTTTAATAATGTGTGGTTTTCATTTTTCATTAGGTGTGTTTCTTCATTTAGGGTGTTTTTCCTGGATTTGTATAGCCGGTTGGTTGGCTTTTTTACCTTCCGAATTTTGGGAGAGAATAAAAAAATATGTTCCAGGAAAAAAGAATCCACTCACTATTTATTATGATGCTGACTGCTCTTTTTGTAAAAAATCTGTAGCCTTGTTAAAAACATTCTTAATAGTTCCTCATGTATCTTTTTTAGAGGCTCAGACAGACAAGCAAGCTTTATCTGAAATGGAAAAAAGAAATTCCTGGTTAAGTTTTAGTGAGGAGAGAGGTTATGAAGGGCGTTGGCAAGCGGGAGTTACTTTACTTTCCTATTCCCCTTTATTTTTTTACTTAGCTCCTTTATTTAGAGTAAAAATAATTTCTCATTTCGGAGATTGGTGTTATGGAAAAATAGCCGGGAATAGGAATAAAATAGGATACCTTCTTCCTGAGTGGAAAAAAAAAGAAGAGGGGCCTAATCGCAAAACTCTTTACTTGTTGTTATCCGGTTTTTTCTTTTTTTGCTTTGTGTATGCATTGATGTGGAATATACGCACGACTAACTTTAAGTATTATGAGAAATATCTACCTAAAAAATCGAATGGAATTGCCGCTTTTTTTCATTTGCATCAATATTGGAATATGTTTTCTCCTAAACCTTTAGGGGAAACGGGTTGGATTATTCTTTCTGCTGTTCAGTCCGTTAAGAATACGGATGCTGCATTTGACACACAATCGGATAACAATTTGGAAGAAGTGGATAGTGAAACACATAAAATAGATTTATGGCAAAAAGGAGCACCCTTAACTATGAAAAAGCCATATAGATACGATACGAGTTTTCCTTCTTTTCGCCATAGAAAAATGTTGGAGAATTTAGTTTTGAAACATAAAAGGTATAGTAAAAACTATTTAACTTATTTATGCAATAAGTGGAATAAAAAAGACGATAAGCAATTTATTGAAAGTATTGAATTAATTTATATGAGACAGATCACTCCTCCTTACGGGCAGGCCCTGCCCTCACCGAGAAAAATATCTATATACACAAAAAGATGTAAAAAAAGATAGTAAATACATTTTGCATAATATTATCTTTCTATGAAAGAACTTTACTCAGGTAATGGTGACGGGTGTTCTTCTTTTTTTGCAGATGATGGTGTAGTTGCCAACATTTGCTCCATAGAAAGTTGAGTAATCTCTCTTAACTTTTTTAAAAACCACCAAAAAATACCAATGGCGAAAGCGGTCATAGGTAGTCCAATAACAACAAAACCAAGCCATGTCATATCTGCAATTTTTTTGTTTAATATAATTTCTATTTCATTAGTGGATATTCCTGGTCTGCTTTTTTCGGAAAAGATGTAAATAGCTAGTATAAAATTTAAGATAGCACTTATAAAAAATGATATGGAAAACATAATAGTGGCTTTTTTAAACAATATTTTGAGTTGATTTTCAGTGGAAAAAATTTGTATTTTTTCTTCAATAAGCGGCCATTTAAAAATGGGGGCTTGGCGAAGCAGATATTCAAAAAAGTTTTTTCGTGTATAAGCGGAAATAAATACAAAGATTCCTATTAATAAAGGAAAAGCGGCTTCTTTAACTGCAAACCATATTCCATCTAATTTAAAGAGCGCAAAACCACCGGTAAACGACACATTTAAAACTCCAAATAAAGAAATAATGTTTTTCCTTTTATGTTTGATAAAATCAAAGACTCCATAACATACCGGAAAAGTGAGAGCCAGTATTAGAATAAGCACTCCATTTTTTGAACCAAAAATAAGATGCCCTTTATTCAAAAGAATAATAGGAATTAAGATATTAAATAGAAGATTGAAGAAAGGATTTTCCCGTTGATTCATGGTGGAGTGTAGTGTCTAGTCTGAATTATTCTTTAAAGCTGATGCTGCGTGTTTTATTCCAATCCAGAATTTGAAGGGACATTTTTTTATACAATTCATCAATAAGGGATTTTGCTTCTGCATTTTTTGAGTTAGCTTTGAAAATACCGGAAGCTGATGTGATACGAA
>JANQSX010000076.1 GCA_028279085.1 Bdellovibrionales bacterium | reverse complement strand
TCTTATATAACACGGATAGACTCTGAATTATCTCTAAAAAGCCGCTATGCTACTCCTAAAGTTTTATTAGGTAACCGGTTTAATTTTCAATTTCCGGATTGGAAAGGTGCTGCAAAAGATTTATTTTATAGGTATATGCAAATAAAAGAGTCAAAAACTAATACGAAGAGAATATCTTCCGATAATGATAAATAAGAGGTGATATAGGAAATCAAAAAACTTAAGATGAGATATGTAGGATATATTTATGAAACTGATATTACTTATTGCTTTTCTTTTTAGTATAAATCTCATGGTGTCCTGTAGTTCTAAGAAGGATTCAGGAGCACTGTCTCCGAAGGAAATCGCTGATGAAGAAAAGAGAGTATCTCAGATAAAAAGTCTATTGGTAAATTGTCAGATTACATTGTCTGAATTGAACAGCCAATCACTGAATTATGGTGAAGGTGTTATTAAACTGAATGAAAAATTGGCGGGTTTTTCCGGTTCTACACAAGCTGTTGCGAGAATAAGAGGAATTCTGCTGAAAAATAATAGAGTATTAACCAGTATAAAGATTTATTATGGTTCCGGCCGACAAATGTTTGATACTTATGCCGCTTTGTTTGATGGAACGACAAAAAAACTCGTTAGTTCTGTTTTATTGGGTACGTATTTAGATGTTATTTCTGTTATAAAAAAAAATTCAGCCGGTTCTTTGGTTGGAATTGATGCTCTTGTCAGAGAAGAGGGAAAAGCCGCCAATAAGATCAAAGAATTCACAATCAATGTGAAAGACAATACTATTACACTCCAATAGATTAGTTGACTTTTTTTTAAAAAAGTTTTTAAAAGGTTATATGTTTACCTTTTTAGCTATAGTGCATATTATTGTTTCTGTTATTATGGTGGTTTTTATCCTGCTTCAGGATCCTAAGGGAGGGGGTGGTGCCCTAGGAATGTTAGGAGGAGGAGGGTCCAAGAGTCTATTTGGTTCTACCGGTGGAAACCAATTTTTAGTGAATGTAACGAAATGGATGGCTGTTATTTTTGCGTTTACTTCTATTTATTTAGCAGCTCTCAGTTCTCAAAAAGAGGGTAGCGTAATGGATCAGTATACACAGGACGCAGCTACTGAATCCACTGAAAAATCTACAGAAACTGATAAGGTGGACTCTATCCGGAAAAAGCCTGATAATAAAGATGCCGCAGCCAACGAAGAAAGTTCTGCTGAGTCAAACCCTGTTTCTGATCCGGAGACAAATATAAAAAAAACGGATGGTGACAAAGATACCAAGTAAAAATTTCTACCGGAGTTTTTTAATAATATTTATGGATGTGATAAAAAACTTCTTAAAAATCTTCTTTTTATTTATTTTTCTTTTCTCCACACTTTGTTTTGCTACTCAGACTAAAAAACCTCCTCTCATTCCTTATATGGACCAGGTGATAAAAAGAAAAAAGATTGTTATTGCTAAAAAATGTTTAAAACATCTAACACATGGAACAAAAGGGTTTATGATAATAGAGATAGGGGTTTCTCGGAGGGGAAAAACGAAAGCTCGTTTGGTAGCCACAGAAATAAAAAACACGTTTTTTTTAAATTGTACTTTGTCCGTGTTGCGTAGGATCCAGTTTAAGAAGTTTAAGAAACCCGTTACTCGTATTTACCGGTTTTTTATTTAAATTCCGTTAAACAGGAGTGTTTTTGGATTAGTGGGCTTGTTCCAACACAGTCATTGCATGATTACGACATTGTTGATCCACTTTTTCATCTTGTGTTAGTGTAACCAAGGTTGGACGAGCATATATATCCAGATTGACTGGTATAGTTTGATTGGAAAAAGCTTTTTTACGATATAGTTGTTCAGCATCTAACCTTTCTCTATGAATAAAGAGAAAAGATAAAAAATCCGTTCTTTCTTTTTCAACTAGTTCTGTTAAAGCTAAACAAGAGCTATCCCGAACTTCCGTATCTCTATCATCACGAATTTGTTGATCGTAAGTTACAAAATCCGATTGGGTGATTCTCCTATTATCCCGGGCAATTTCATACAGTGCTTGTGCCGCCGGCTCAAGATAAAGGCTTAAATCTTGTAAAGCTTCAACAGCTCTTATACGAAAATAATTGTTCATATCATGCTTCATAGCCATTTTTTTTAATTCGTTCACTGCAAGAGGATTGTTAATACCTAAATGCACTAACGCCCATAGGACAGATTGAATTTTTATTTGACGAAATTCCAATAGCTCTGATCGTAATTCCTTCATATTTTTTTGTACAAAATCAGAAAAGAAAGTAATAATTTTTTGACTGCATTCTCTTTCTGTTTGAGTTAAAATCCATATAACAGCATCACGAATATGCCAGTTAAGGTCTTCATAAAAAAACCATAATAGATGGTCTATAATTTCATTAGAACATGTATTGCTTTTGTTAGCCTGTAGGAGAGCTTTTTCCTTTAATGCCCATTCTAAGGATGGCTCTATAGCTAAAGAAACGACAGTTTCCTGAAAGTTGTCATATTCACTGCATACTTTAAAAAACGATTGTAGTATTTCAATTCTAGTTGACATATTTAAATTGGAATTTTTAATCAATTGTTTGCTGGAAGTAATAACAGCAGGGTTACAAATATTATTTGTCAGGTATTCTTTGAGGAACAGTTCTTGAAAATCTATAGCTATATTTTTGTTTGTTAACAGTCTATTTACACTTTCATCGGAGAGTTTATCTTGAGAGATATAAGGGGCCAGGTGGTCATGCACCAAAGATTCCAGAGGGTTTAAAATGGTACGGTCAAGAGTTAATATATGTGATAGGATAGCAATATGAGTGGATTCATCAAGGTCTCCATTTAGTGTCATAGCTTTTAAAAAATGAAGGAGTTGTCTTTTAAATGAGAGATTATCCTCTTCTGTAAAAAACATAATGATTTGTTGATTTGGATCTGCAACGAGCTTGCTAAAAATTTCTATTCTTTTAGAGTAGGATTCTTCGTTAGTGAATTCCAGCATTAAAGCGTCTCTATCAGCCGCTTCAGAAGTGTTGTTATCCTGTGCCTGGGCGACACAACAGATAATGGCAATAAGTAAATAAACAAATGGTTTCATCGAGCAAAACA
>JANQSX010000057.1 GCA_028279085.1 Bdellovibrionales bacterium | reverse complement strand
AAAATTGTTTGCAACTATCTTAATTTTTACTCAGTTACCGGTTTCAGCGATGCTTGTAGAAAACGAATCAGAAGATGAATCAGGACGTATTGCTATTTTTGTAGATACAGAATCATTTCAACAATGCACAACTCTTTATACCTATGAAGAGTGTCTTAACAGTGCAGCGTATAAAATTAGAGCTGATATTATTAAAGGATGCATTATTGATAATAATAAAAAAACATGTGTATCCATGTTTGGTTCTAACAAATTTATAGAACATATAGTTTCTATAGTAGAAACACTAGTAAGTCCCTTTTATGAATTAAATTAATTCTTAAATACCAAATTATAACCCATGCTTTTTCCGATCGGGATAAACTGGCCCTGAAATATCAGATTATAACTCCTAATTCCAAACCTCAACAAAACGACGATAACTCGCTTCGCCCAATAGTTATTAAAAATGTTCTAGGGCCTGTCACATTAGCTGATACTATGGAGAAAAAAGACTACCCTAATGGGAGCAAAAATTCTATAAAATAGAGAGGAATCAAAGTAGGAAAAAAAATCATGTTAAAAAAAATGAGTTTGTGTTTTCTAATGATATCCTGTTGTTTTTTTATTGGGTGTGATGATGGATCGAAAGATAAAAAAATTGAGGAGTTAGAGGCGGAGCTTTTGAGGTTAGCGCAAGAAGCGGAAAAAAGAGGAGAGGCAAAGCCGCCTGCGGTTTCTGTATGCAATAGAACAAAAGGAATGCAGGCTATTATACTTTATAAAGTTAAAAAGACAGATTGCAAAGCCGTAACAGATCAGGATTTATTGTCTATTAAGACTATTATAAGGGACTACTTTGAGGTGGGGGGAGTAGCTGATTTATCTTCTATGAAGGCCAATGATTTTCCAGGTATGCAAGCCAATGATTTTTCAGGGCTTACTCTCTTAAGTGTTCTCGTACTCCCAGTTGATACATCAGTGGACAGTTTACCAGTGGGTATGCTTTCTGGTCTTGCTTCCTTGGAGATACTGGTTATGCATGGTAGTAGTAGTATAAAAGCTGTGCCACCGAACTTGTTGTCAGGGTCGCCTTCTTTGGAAATAGTTGAGTTTAGTAGTTTTCTCTTAGATGACGTGCCCGTAAATCTCTTTTCCGGCCTCACAAAAGTACGAAAAATTAAGATTTATAGCCAAAATTATCCGAAGGGTTTGTTTTCCAATCTTCCTTCTTTAGAGGAGCTTGATCTTGAGTTGTGGAATATGTCTGAAGAGGAAAAACAACGTATACAAGCGGAAGTGGGAGAAGGTGTAAGGGTCTATTAAAGGAACTTTGGAATAGGATAAATAAATGATTGAAGAAGAAAATGCGAAAATTACTTGATTTTTTTCCTTTAAACAGAGCCTGAACGGGAAATGAACGGGATTTTTAAAAACGCTCTTCCTGTGTCCGATAAGGGATTGTGTTAAGTCACTGAAAGACCTATCCAAAGCGTATGCTGACGAATCCAAAGGCCACGCTGGCCTATTCAAAGCTCATGTTGCATTAGGCTTCGAAAAATACTTTGATGACATACGCAAAGCCATTGATGATACAGCTAAGGCGTATGATGACCGCTCAAAAGCCAATAATGACATACGTAAA
Source organism: Bdellovibrionales bacterium (assembly GCA_028279085.1). Lineage (GTDB taxonomy): Bacteria > Bdellovibrionota > Bdellovibrionia > Bdellovibrionales > UBA1609 > JANQSP01. Next base: position 2,248 of record JANQSX010000057.1, on the reverse strand, counting down.
GCCATTGCTAACATAAGAAAAAGAAAATATTGCCGTCTCTCTATTGTCACAGAGAAAGAAAAAGAGCATTCAGTACCTGTGCCTGTAGAAATTGAAATGCAGGAAGAGCTTTATTAGAGCCGGTGGTTTTTTCTGGAAAAGAAATATAGATCTTGAGTTTTGTAAGAGCTGGTGGTTTTTTCTGGTCACTTTAGGTAACGATTTATTATTATAAGTATATGGCTAAAACAAAACTTTCTGATCTAAACAGAACTATGATTGTTTCGTTTTACTGACCTTTTTTGTTATCCAGTGAAAGAAAAGAAAAAATAAAAGCAAAGGAGATAAGGCAATCACTATTAACCAGAAAAGAACTGAGTGAAGTATAGTTTGAAACAAATTACCTGCAGAATCAATACAATTAGAAATACTCCGTATTGCGTCCTTATCTTTTTTGTAACACAAATACAATAGGAGAGGTGATAAAATGATTATTATTGAATATTCAAAAACCATTCCAAGAAAAGCAACGAAGACATTTATAATTCCACCGAGAAAGGGCAAAGGATAATAAAACATTTTAGAACTCTCCGGAGTTTTTGTTTGTTTTTTTCTTCCTATAGATTCGGAAAAACTGATTGGGTTCTAAAGAGATTTTAAACGAATTGATTTTAAAGCTGGAAAAGAAGCTTGAATAAAAGTGGCTTTATGATGAGAGAGTGAAAAAATCTCAATCCAAAATTAAAGAGTCTGCGGCATAATGCAGGAATTTAATGTTGGGGGAAGAAAGTTTGTGTTTTAAGCTCTTGATTGATATTTTTTCGGATTTTATTTTATTTTTTAACAAGTGAAAAATATCTTTATGCTCCTGGTTTATATCAAAACTAAGCTTGAGAAAATTTTTATTATCAAAAGCATCCACAGATAAAAGTTTTGGGTCTGATATAATAAATGAAGATCGTAAAACTCCATTCATATACATATCTCGTTCCTTTCTTATTATTTTTTATTTACATTTTGTAACGAGTTTTGAATGTCTTTTTTTGAAGCTATTTTTTTCTTTTTTCCCATAATATCGTATAAAAATAATCCGTTAGAGTTTTCAAGTGTTTGTAATAACTGTTGATTTATAGGTATCAAAAAAGATTCTCCGCGGCGAAGTGTTTTTCCTATTTTTTTCTGCTTTTTATTTTGAAATGGAAATACATATATAGGTTGTTTTTTGTTATTTCCAACCCAAGTAATTGTCTGAGATGATAAGCCGTTATTTTTACATACAATTATAAACATAGGAGCTGAATCAGATGAGGAAGACTTTAGAAAAACTTCTTTAGGAAAACCAGTTCTACAATCAATTTCTTTTACTCCTCTCTGGATAGATATTTGTTCCTGATTGGCTACACGGGAGGTAATGAGCAAGCAAATGGAGAGAATGATCCAACACAACCTGTCCATCTGAAGGGGATTAATTTCTGAATTATAGGCCAAACTGCTAATTATGAGATCAAAAAGCTGTGATCAACTCAATGTCACCTATTTTAAGAAGCTTTCCTTATTCTGGTATTTTCAGAAAACCCATGGCGCTTTCGATATTGCTCTCTCAAGTCATTTACCGGACACCACTTATTTGAAGAATCTTTAAAAAACCATTGAGTCCAACCATCACAACTACTCTTTTTAGTTATAGCCTTCCCTGCTCTTGAGGGAGTTGTATAAGTTTTCCCATTAACTTCTATCTCTCCATTACTTGTTACTCTACCCCATGTGAACTCACCTTTATTTTCAAAACGCCAGCTATCACCAGCATCAATCATCTTACCTTTTAAAAGGTCAGAAATAGTAATCCTTTTAGTCCGCCTTTCATATGATGATTTTTCAGCAAATTCACTATTGCCTTCTTGCTCTTGAGACTGTGCAATATCATGAAGAACATTCGACTCAGATATAGAGGATTCGGCAACACCTTCCATAAAAATTCGTCCATCCTCATCTTGAATCTTCTCAAGATAGGACACAATCTGTTTCTGAGTGATTCTAATGTTCGAATCAATTTTGACTCTTTCTTCTTTAAACTCTCTTCTAATAGCTGAAGCTAATGTTTCAAATGGCGCTGTTAGAAGTGAATCCAGAGCTTCTTTTATGTTTCTATCTATAGCAAGGTTTTCATAAGCGCATTGTATTTGGTCATTTTCAAGACATTTCCTACTGAGAAGGGCTAAGAATTTTTCTGCAAGATCATCTAAAGAAATTCCGTCTTCAGTGTCAGCTG
>JANQSX010000030.1 GCA_028279085.1 Bdellovibrionales bacterium | reverse complement strand
AACACCCCAGGTGGACCAGTACCTCTTTTTGCAGATTTTGTTGAAACATATAGAAACTATACTCCTAGCGGCGGTTATCTGGATTCTGATAGTATTTTTACTACTACCTGTATTACAAGATGGCCTGAGTCCAATACACATAAGAAATGCTTAAATGACTCCAATGGAGAATGTGATAAGATTCCATATTATTATAGATGTGACAAACATTATGGCTGGGATGTGAGAAACAGTCAGTGTGTTTATACCGGCAGATGTGTCACCAGGGAACGTGGGGTGGTGGTGGGCTCTACGAGTGCTGAAAGAGTGTTTTATATAGGGGATAACTACGAATACGATCATCCAAATCTGACAATAGCGGCTTCGGGAGATTTTCTTGAAAGATCTGGGAGTACTACTACTCCAATTGCTGATATTAATAGTGTGTTTACTACTACCTGTGCTACAAGATGGCCTGATTCCAACACACATAAGAAATGCTTAAATGACTCCAATGGAGAATGTGATGAGATTTCATATCATTATAGATGTGACAAACATTATGGTTGGGATGTGGGAAATAGTCAGTGTGTTTATACCGGCAGATGTGTCATGAGGGACACAATTCCAGGTTCTCATGGAACAGGTTTTATTGATGGTACACATTACAGAATGTTTTATAGATGGGATAACCGAAATTACTATCCAAGGATTTACATAGACCGGAATTCGTCTATTTCGAATGGGAACAAAAAGGGATATGTTAGAAGAGCAGATTTTTGGGAAACTATTAGTAATAGTAGTACCTGTACTACAGTATGGCCTGATTCCAACACACATAAGAAATGCGTAAATGATTCCAATGGAAAATGTGATAAGATATAAGTAAGCTATTCAACCTCTGAACCTCTGAACTTTCTATTCTATCTTCTGGATTCCGGATCAAATGCGAGATGTAAACTCATAGCGATAGAGGGATGTATCTCTCCGGTCAAAGCCAGTTCAAAAGCTCAGACATGCGTTTTGCCACAGAGCGATCATTCTGGTGAAGTTTCGTCATTCCGGTGCAGGCCGGAATCCAGAAAAAATTACGAGCATCTTCTGGGTTCCGAAAAAAGTCCGGAATAGTGGAAGCTCTTAGAGAGCTTCCAGTTTACAGGAGTGACAATCTAGTTTCTGGATTCCGGCCTTCGCCGGAATGACATTACATCAAGTTCGGAATGACAATACATTTCTTAATTTTTATCTGAAGATTCAGAGGAGAAAGTAGAGGTTTCTTTTGGCATACTTTCTATATGAATACTTTGTGTAGGGAAAGCAAAGTTTACTTTTAGTTCTTTTGCCAATTTCAAAATGCCCATAAAAATACTTTGTTTTTCTTGAAGCTCATTTTCCCAACTATTCACTAATAAGAAAAAGTTCATAATAATTTTTAGTTCAGAAGCACCAAGCTCTGAAAAATATACTTGAAAGTAATCTTTTTTTACAGCGGAATTTTCCAGGAGTATTTTTTTTATACCTTCAATAAATTTTTCCATTTTTTCCGGATCAGTATTGTATTCCACTCCCAGGTACGCCCGTGTTCTTCTGGCTTTTCTTTTTCCCATGTTATCAATATTGGCGGAATTGAGAACGGAATTAGGAATGGTGATGATGGAGTCATAAAAAGTTTTTAATTTGGAAGAGCGAAATCCTACTTCTATGACTGTTCCTTCAATATCATTAAAACAAATCCAGTCTCCGATAGAGAAGGGCCGGTCCAACATAATATTGACATAAGCTAAAATGTTGGAGGCGGAATCCTTGGCAGCCAAAGCTATAGCCACACCTCCTAGCCCTAGTCCCGCCATGAGAGAGACCACATTGATACCTAAACTTTGTAAAACCAGCAAACCACCAAAGCACAAGACAATAATTTTTATAAAGTGATTTATAAAAGGAAGGAAATGGGTTTTTATAGCAGGGTTTTGTTCAGCTTCTTTGAAAAATCTTTTTATGATAAAAGTCATTAATTCATCTACTAGATTATAACTGATCCATACCAGACCGGAACCGATTGCTAATTTTATTAAGATATGAATACCGCCGATGATCGGCTTGGATAAAAATAAGGGTATGCCTCCCATAGATTTCCAAAGAGGGGGCATAAAGTTTAAAACGATAAGCCATATAAGGGCTAAACTCATCATTCCTATTGGTTTTTCAACTTGAGGGATAATATGATCATGAATAAAAGAATGTCTTTTAGTGATTTTTTGAAGAATTTTCTGAATAATATACTTAAGTGGTTTTCCAAGTAAAAAAGCTACCAGAAATATAAAAACAGTAAGAGCGAGGGTTAATCCAAGATTACCTCCGAAAGGAATTTTTTTTAATAAAAAATCAACCCATTCCATCTTCATTACGGATAATATACTCTATAGCCTGGTAAATGCCAAAGAATCTTTTAAGGGAGGAACACGATAACCGGCATATTTTTTCATTCCTCTTTTTGAAAACCAGATAGCAGCTGAAGAATTGCGAATTTTTAATAAAAGAGGATGACGCCACTGGGACATTTCTCCGAAAAATTTGGAGTCTCTTACAATATTAGCTGTTCGACTGTATCTTTTTCTTTCAAAAGCTCTTAAAGCTTGTTGCTTATTAGAATATTTAAACAATGAATGAGCCAGTTCTACAGCGTCTTCAAGAGCCATACAACCACCCTGTGCTAGATTAGGGGTAGTGGCGTGAGCAGCGTCTCCCAATAAAGTACAAAAGCCTTTGCCCCAATTTTTAATAGGAGGTAAATCATATATATCATTTCTTATGATTGAACTAACAGGAGTTTGATTTATAATTTCTCTAATGGACTGTGGCCAAATAGAGAAAGCTTTTTTTAAACTATTTAACTTTAATTCTTTGCTGGGGTTAGGCTGACTTAATGCTGTTGCGAACCAGTAAAATTGTTTGTTCTTCAACCAAGAAGAACCATACATGCTTTTTGGTCCCATTCCCAATACTGCTGTTCTTGTGTCAGGAAGGGATTCATGGTCTATTGTGAGTAACCCTCTCCAACAAGTGTAACCTGCGTATCTGAGTGTTCTATTGTCCATAAGCCCTTTGCGAATAATAGAGTGGATGCCGTCCGCTCCAATTAACAGATCTCCTCTCAATTCTTTATTGGAATTTAATTTAACTGTAACGCCTTTGGAATCTTCTAAAAAGGACTGAATCTTGCTATTTAAAAAAATTTTTTCGGAAGGAATAGGCTGTAACAGAATGTTTATTAAATCCGCTCTATGAATTGTTGAAGCTGAAATTTTAAATTGCTCTTGGGAATTTGAAAAATTTAACTTGGTTAAAATCTTACCTTGGTGGTTTTGAACGGATACTTCATCAATGGAGATAGCTTTTTCCCAAAATTTATCTTCTACACCTAATTCATTTAAACAATGTGTTCCATTATTCCATATTAAAATTGAAGCTCCCACTTCACTAATTTGAGGGGACTGCTCCAATACAATATAATCAAATCCAATTTTATCAAGAGCTATAGCCGTAGCCAGTCCGCCAATTCCGCCACCCACAATAATTGCTTTAGGTTTTTTCATTTATTCGTTGATTTTAAATCATGTAAGAAGCTCTATAAAGTGAATTTTTCTAATGTATATTAAATAGGTTTTTTTACTGTGAGTAAATATTACAAATAATTACAAGTATCAGTAGTTTTTTTTGTAATTTTTACATATCAAATAGTTTTCATTTTTTTTAATTCTGATTTGATATAGTATCCACATTTATTTGATTATAACGCTCCATTTGGATGTTGTCGCGACAGTCGCTGTCGCGACCCCCATTTGGGCATATAAATATAATACATCATTTGTAAATAGGTATATTGATGAAATTTCTTTCCTTATTTTTTTTGTTTTTCACACACTACTCTTATGCCGCTGCTATATTTAGTGCGAATTGCGGAAAAGCCTTTGTTGATCGATCTATAAATCGACAATTTACCGAAACTATTGATCGTTCCTTTTCAACACATCAAGGTATATTAGAACAAAAACATTTCGAGACTATTATTAAAGCTTTTAATGGTGCAGGGAGAGGGCGAAAGGGGACACTACAATATTTGGTAGATGCAGGATATTTAGCTCCTTCCGTTAGAAATCCTCTGTTTAGCTATATATTGAATAGGCCCTCATCAGAAGTGGTGCGGTTAATAGAAAAAGAACCGGATTTATTATATGAGGGAACTTTATTAGATCTTCCTCCTTTTTTCCTTATTGTTTTTGTTGGAGATAAACCGGCTATGGTGAGCAGTATAGGGGTTGATAAAACATTAACCAATTCCCGAAATCCATTGGACGAAGTTCCTCTGCACTATACTATAGACCCTGAGATAGCAATGGGTCTTTTATATTATAATGCGAAACCTAATGAACAAGATAAAAAAGGACGAGTGGCTCTTCATAATAACAGAAATCCTGAAACGGTGGAAACTATCCTTTTCTATAAAGCGGATCCAACTATAAGAGATCGTTCCGGTGTATCTGTTACTAAATATCATGAAGAGGTTGTTCGTGATCAGGAAATTATAGATTTGTTAGTACAAGCTCGTGAAGATCAAAAATCTATGAAGATTGCTCAAAATAATCATCGAATTGCTTTTATGAATGGAAAATCAGTAGAACAAATGGAAAGAATTGAAGCGGAGAGAAGAGTTGCGGAAGCAAGAAGGATTGAAGAAGAGGCACAGAGAACTGCAGAAGTGAGAAGAATTGAAGAAGAAACAAGGAGAAGAACTGCGGAAGCAGGAAGAGTTGCGGTGGAGACAAGAGAAACTGGAAAAATAAAACAAGAGGCAAAAAGACAAGCTCAAATAGAAAGTCAAAAAAAGATAGAAGAACAGAAAAATGAACTCATATCTGAGATTGCAACAGAAATGACTAGTGCCATTATAATCAAACTAATGGTGAATGGATTGATTCAGTCTTTAACGAGTGGAACTTTCCAATATCCTGCATCTTATGTGAAAGATATAAAAATGCGAGCCTCTAGCATCATAGTATTACAAAGAGAACTTGAAGATAAGCTTGGAGAAAAGGTGGCGTTGGCGGTTACAGATTTATTTCTCAGGTCTGTACAAACAGATGCTGCTATAGATAAAATGGAATCTTATATACAAGGTATCGAAAGTGAGTTGGCGGTTACATTAAAAGATGAAATTTCTCATCTCTCATTAGGGGTTTTGAGAAAGAAGGTGAGAAAGGCACAAAGGCAGTCTGTAAAATTGAATGAGATGGCAATGCAATTACTTCCCTTTGAAAAATTCAGGGAGGGTTTTGTACGAAGATTAGCGGCGGATTTTGATCGGCATCAAATACCCAGGCCTGCTTCTATTAGAGAGTTTCTGGCGAGACATTCGCCACAAATACATTTGAGTGAATAAGAATTTTAGTTTTTTGTTTTATTAATCAAAATATTCTTTTTCTTTCATCCATTCTTCATCTAAAAATTTGCTCATGTAATTTCTGATTCCATCAGGAAGCATAATTACACAGTTTTGTCCCTTTTTCAGCCGGGGAGCGATTTTCAGTAAAGCCGATACGACAGCACCACTAGAGCCTCCAGCCAAAATACCTTCATCCTGAATTAATTTTTTTGCGGATTGAAAAGATTCTTTGTCTTCTGTTTTTACCCATTCTGTTACTAGGGAACGATCTAAAACTTTTGGAATAAAGTCATACCCGATACCTTCCACTTCATAGGGATATACGGGGCCTTCTCCGGCCAAGATGGAACCTACCGGGTCCACACCTATAATTTCACAATCAGGGCAGGCGCTTTTAATCCGGCGGGAGAGACCGGTTAAGGTGCCTCCTGTTCCGGCACTGGCTACTACCATATCCACTTTTTGATTCAAATCATTTAGA